>JAOTTU010000036.1 GCA_029864225.1 Gammaproteobacteria bacterium
TTGCGTCAGTACGGCTACCTGTACGGCTGCGCCTGCACGCGCAAGGAGATTGCCGACAGCACGCTCGAACGCGGGACCGCCGGTGTCTACCCCGGCACCTGCCGCAACGGCATTCTGCCGGGGCGCACACCGCGTTCCCTGCGGGTGCGGGTCGAAGCCGGTGAGATCCGCCTTAATGACCGGCTGCAGGGCGACTCCCGTCAGTCACTCCGTGACGAGGTGGGTGATTTCATCGTGCGGCGCGCCGACAATCTCGCTGCCTACCAGCTGGCAGTGGTGGTTGATGATGCCGAGCAGGAGATGACTCACATCGTGCGCGGTGTCGACTTGCTGGAGTCGACACCCCGGCAGATCTACCTGCAACAACTGCTGGAACTCCCGACACCGGCCTATCTGCACCTGCCGGTTGCCGTCAACAGCGCGGGCGATAAACTCAGCAAGCAAACCTGCGCGCGCCGGATCGGCCGCGATCACAAGACCAGCGTCTTGCTCGACGTGCTGCGCTTTCTGCGCCAGGAACTGCCGGACTCGGCCGCGGATGCCCGCGTGGACGAACTCCTGAACTGGGCCATCAATCACTGGGACCTCAGCAGCATCCCGGCACGCCGCGCCCTGACCGCACCACCGGGGTATTCCGAGTCTAAAACAAGGACTTGACGGCGATAGCCTCGAGAATGATGTCGCACTACACGGCCGAGTATATATAATGAACGGCCCGGCGAGCGCCCACGTCGGGTAGGACAATAACCGGAGACAACACCATGCCCGAGAACAAGATCTACGACATCCCTGCATCCTATGCCGACGATGCCCTCATAGACGGCACCCGTTACCAGGCGATGTACAAGCGTTCGATCGAGGACCCTGACGGGTTCTGGGCCGAACAGGCGTGGTCGTTCCTGACCTGGGACAAGCACTGGGACAAGGTGCTCGACTGGGATTTCAGCAAGGGGCATATACGCTGGTTTGAAGGTGGCAAGCTCAATGCCTGTTACAACTGCGTGGACCGTCATCTGGAAAACCGTAGCAACCAGACTGCGCTGATCTGGGAAGGCGACGATCCCGCCGATGATGCCAACATCACCTACCAGGAACTCTACGAGCACGTTTGTCTGCTGGCCAATGTCCTGAAATCCCGCGGCGTCAAGAAAGGCGACCGCGTCTGCATCTATATGCCGATGATCCCGGAAGCGGTCTATGCCATGCTGGCGTGCGCCCGCATCGGTGCGGTCCACTCGGTTGTGTTCGGCGGCTTCTCTCCGGAATCCATCAAGGACCGCATCCTGGATTCCGATTGTGAGACAGTGATCACGGCCGATGAGGGTGTGCGCGGCAGCAAGCACATCCCGCTGAAGGCGAATGTGGACAAGGCCCTGGAATCCTGCCCCAATGTGCATACCGTACTGGTCATCAAGCAGACCTGCGCCGACATCAACTGGGTTGAAGGGCGTGATGTCTGGTATCACAGCGCTGTCATGGATGCCCCGGCGGAATGCCCGGCAGAACCCATGGACGCGGAAGACCCCCTGTTCATCCTCTACACCTCGGGCTCGACCGGCAAGCCCAAGGGCGTGCTGCACACTACCGGTGGATACCTGCTGTACGCCGCGATCACCCACAAGTATGTCTTCGACTACCGCAATGGCGACATCTTCTGGTGTACCGCCGATGTCGGCTGGGTCACCGGTCATTCCTACATTGTCTACGGCCCCCTGGCCAATGGCGGGATTTCGCTTGTCTTCGAGGGCATCCCGACCTACCCGGATGCCTCACGCTTCTGGCAGGTGTGTGACAAACACCAGGTCAACATCTTCTACACGGCGCCGACGGCCTTGCGCGCGCTGATGCGCGAGGGCGAGGAACCGGTAAACAAAACCTCGCGCAAGAGCCTGCGCCTGCTGGGGACCGTCGGCGAACCCATCAACCCGGAGGCCTGGGAATGGTATTACAACGTGGTAGGCGAGGGCCGCTGCCCGATCGTCGATACCTGGTGGCAGACCGAAACGGGTGGCCACCTGATTACCCCCCTCCCCGGTGCGACCCGGCTTAAACCCGGCTCGGCCACGCAGCCATTCTTCGGCGTGGCCCCCGCCATCGTCAATGCCGAGGGCAAGGTGCTCGAGGGCGAGGCAGAGGGCAACCTGGTAATCACCCGACCCTGGCCGGGCATGATGCGTACGGTGTACGGCGACCATCAGCGTTTTATCGACACCTATTTCAGCAGCTATCCGGGGATGTATTTCACCGGTGATGGCGCCCGCCGTGACGCGGACGGTGACTACTGGATCACCGGCCGCGTGGACGATGTCCTGAATGTCTCCGGCCACCGCCTGGGAACTGCCGAACTGGAAAGCGCACTGGTACTGCACGATGCCGTGGCCGAGGCCGCCATTGTCGGCTTTCCGCATGACATCAAGGGCCAGGGCATCTATGCCTATGTCACCCTGGTCAATACCGTGGAACCCAGTGATGAACTGCGCAAGGAGCTGGTCGCCCTGGTACGCAGCGAGATCGGCCCGATCGCCACGCCGGATGTCATCCAGTGGGCCCCGGGGCTGCCCAAGACCCGTTCCGGCAAGATCATGCGCAGGATCCTGCGCAAGATCGCCGCAAATGACATGGACAACCTCGGCGACACCACCACGCTCGCGGATCCCTCCGTCGTCGATGATTTGATCGAGAACCGCAGCTCGGCCTAAACGCCAGCACCACTGCCGGACCGTGGATGATCACCCGCAGCGACTTCCGCCCGGCCTGGTGGCTGCCCGGTCCGCACCTGCAGACCCTGTATCCCACACTCTGCCGGCGCAGGACACACCCGCAACTGGGGCGTGAACGGCTCGAACTGGCGGACGGGGATTTCATCGACCTGGACTGGACCGACAGCAACGGCGGGCCCGTGGTCCTGGTACTGCACGGCCTCGAGGGTTCGCTGGCGTCACACTACAGCGGCGGCATTCTCGGCGCACTCACCGCCTCGGGCTATTACGCCGCACTGATGTACTTCCGTGGCTGCAGCGGCGAGCCGAATCGCCTGCCGCGCAGCTATCATTCCGGGGACACCGCTGATCTGCAGGCCGTCATCAACCACATCCGCCGGCGCCACCCGGCGACACCGCTGGCGGTGATCGGTTATTCACTGGGCGGGAATGTCCTGCTGAAATGGCTGGGTGAACAGGGCCAGGCGGCAGCGCTGACGACGGCGGTGGCAGTCTCGGTCCCGTTTGAACTGGACAGCGCCGCACGCCGTCTGGAGCAGGGCCTGTCACGCATCTACCAGCGCTACCTGCTGCGCAAGTTGCGCCGCGCCGTGAGGCTGAAGGCGACCGTCCACCCGCCCCCGGTGTCCCTGGAGGAACTGTCCCGGCTGGGGACCTTCCACCAGTTCGATGACGCGGTCACCGCCCCACTGCACGGCTTCAAGGGTGTCGGTGACTACTACCGGCGTTCAAGCAGCCGTCAGTACCTGGACCGGATTGTGGTCCCCACACTGATTCTGCAGGCACAGGACGATCCCTTCCTGCCTGCACGCGCGATTCCCGTGGACGCGGACCTGAGTAAGGCGGTCACACTGGAATTATCACCCCGCGGGGGCCATGTTGGTTTTATTGCCGGGCGCATCCCGTTTGCCGCCGACTACTGGCTGGAGACACGCATCTGCCGGCACCTGCAGGAACGCCTCACAGCGCCGCCGGCGGCGCCCGCAAGACGGCCCGGGAATACCCTGCAAGGAAATGTATGAACCGGTTTTTCACAGTAAACCAGCGGACCCGCCCACCCGGCGTCGTCACCCACACGGCACAGGGGGAAATATGCCTGCATGGCCATCAATCCCCACGCCCCGGCCGGTTTGCCCTGGCAATAAAAAAGGGGCCAAGCGGCCCCTTCTGGTTCGATCCACCAGCCGCGGGCTAGTCCTGCCCTACCGCCTTCATACTGAGACGGATACGGCCCTGCTTGTCCACCTCGAGGACCTTGACCTTGACCTGGTCACCCTCGGAAAGCTTGTCGCTGACATTCTGCACACGTTCTTCACTGATCTGCGAGATGTGCACCAGCCCGTCCTTGCCCGGCAGGATAGTCACGAAGGCCCCGAAGTCCATCAGCTTGGCGACCCTGCCCTGATAAATACTGCCCACCTCGACATCGGCGGTGATCAATTCGATGCGCTTGCGGGCCTCGTTGCCGGCCTCCATATCCACCGAGGCGATCTTGATGTAGCCGGCATCGTCGATGTCGATACTCGCCCCCGTCTCCTCGGTGATCGAGCGGATGGTCGCGCCACCCTTGCCGATAACGTCGCGGATCTTGTCCGGATCGATTTTCATGGTGATGTAGCGCGGCGCGTATTCGGAAACCTCAGCACGCGGCGCCTCGATGACCTTGTTCATCTCGCCCAGGATATGCAGGCGGCCGGCATTGGCCTGTGCCAGCGCCTTCTCCATGATCTCGCGGGTAATACCCTGGATCTTGATATCCATCTGCAGGGCAGTCACGCCGTTGCTGGTGCCCGCCACCTTGAAGTCCATATCGCCGAGATGGTCCTCGTCACCGAGAATGTCGGTGAGAACGGCATGCTCGTCGCCTTCCTTGATCAGCCCCATGGCGACTCCGGCAACCGGTGCGCTGATGGGCACACCAGCATCCATCATCGCCAGGCTGCTGCCGCAGACGCTGGCCATTGAGCTGGAGCCGTTGGACTCGGTGATCTCGGAGACCACGCGGATGGTATACGGAAAGTCTTCCTGTTTCGGCATCACTGCACTGACGCCGCGCTTGGCCAGCTTGCCGTGGCCTACCTCGCGGCGCTTGGTACCGCCCATGCGGCCGGTTTCGCCGACACAGTAGGGTGGGAAATTGTAGTGCAGCATGAACTGTTCGCGGGTGGTGCCACTCAGGGCATCGATGAGTGCGGCATCGCGCTCCGTGCCCAGGGTCGTCACCACCAGTGCCTGGGTCTCGCCGCGGGTGAACAGGGCGGAACCATGGGCGCGCGGCAATACGCCGGTACGAATCGTGATCGGCCGCACGGTACGGGTATCGCGGCCATCGATGCGTGCCTCGCCCGCCAGGATGCGTGCACGCACGATCTTCTTCTCCAGCTTGCCGACAGCGGCCTTGACGGCGTCAATGCTGAAACCGTCCTCGGCCTTATCATCGGCCAACTTGTCGACGATTTCATCGCGCACCTTGCCCAGCAGGGTGTAGCGATCCTGCTTGTCGGCCACCTTGTAGGCCGCGGCAATCGCCTCACTGCCTTCCTTTGTGACCGCCTCCATCAGCGCGGTGTTCTCTACCGGCGGGGTCCATTCAAATGCCGGCGTGTTCACCTCGTCAGCCAGCTCCTTGATGGCCTGGATCACGGCCTGTTGCTGATCGTGGCCAAACATCACGGAGCCCAGCATGATTTCTTCAGACAGTTCCTTCGCCTCGGACTCGACCATCAGTACGGCACTCTCGGTCCCGGCTACCACCAGGTCGAGCTGCGACATCTCCATCTGGTCGGTGGTCGGATTGAGTACATACTCGCCATCGATGTAGCCGACGCGGGCGGCGCCGATGGGTCCGTTGAACGGCAGCCCTGAAATCGACATGGCGGCCGAAGCGCCGATCAGGGCCGGGATATCCGGGTTGATCTGCGGGTCGTAGGAAATAACCGTGAGAATGACCTGTACCTCGTTGACGTACCCCTTCGGGAACAGCGGCCGCAGCGGGCGGTCAACCAGGCGGCACAACAGTGTTTCCGCTTCGCTAGGACGGCCCTCACGGCGGAAGAAGTTGCCGGGGATGGCACCGGCGGCATAGGTCTTTTCCTGGTAGTCGACGGTCATGGGGAAGAAGTCCCGGCCCTCGATGCCGTGCTTGGCACCGACCACGGTTGCCAGCACCATGGTGTCGCCCATGCTGACAATCACGGCCCCACTGGCCTGACGGGCAATTTCCCCGGTTGCTAGCGTGACGGTCTGATTACCGTATTGAAAGGATTTTTTGATTGCACTCACGGACATTTCCTTAACTCTTGATAAGGTGGCGCTGGAAACCAGCGGGAATCGGGTTTGATCGGGTTTACTAGCGGCGCAGTCCCAGGTTTCCAATCAGCTCCTGGTAACGCTTGTTGTCCTTGCCCTTCAGGTAATCGAGCAGCTTGCGGCGCTTGTTGACCATGCGCAGCAGACCCTGGCGGGAATGGTGGTCACCCTTGTGCTTGGCAAAATGCCCCGTCAATTCCTGGATGTTGGCAGTTAGCAGGGCAACCTGTACTTCGGGTGAACCGGTATCGGTACCACCGCGCTGGTATTCCTTTACGATCTGCCCTTTCTGTTCGGCATTCAAAGCCATGTAGCGACTCCCGAAATTACATCAAATTTAGCAAGCTGCGTATTCTAACCGGCGCACCTTTCAGCCACAAGCTACCCAAAAGGGGATATCAGCTCACATCAAGCAGCCGGCGCGGCGCCACCCGGCCGTCATCGAGTATCTCCCCGATGCCCAGAAAGCGCTTGTCGCCCAGGTAGAGCCGTACCCAGCCGGCGGTGGGGGCATGCGGCACCAGCACCGGTTGCCCCTGGCGCAGGTAGAAGGCGGCATCGCCGCTCAGGCGCACATCGGGCCACTGGGTGAGGCCGCTCTCCAGGGGCAGCAGCAGCGCATCCAGCGCCGCCTCACCGCCCTCGGCCAGCAGCTGCTCGAGGCAGTCGAGGGTCACCATGCCAGTGTCGTCATAGGGACCGACACCCAGCCGGCGCAGGTCCGCGACATGGGCACCACAGCCCAGCAGTTCGCCGATATCCTCAACCAGGGTCCGCACATAGGTGCCCTTGGAGCAGCGCACGTTGATTTCCACCCGGGGCGAAGCGAAATCGAGCAGCTCGATGGAGTGGATGGTGATACTGCGTGGCTGGCGCTCCACCTCGACCCCCTGGCGCGCCAGCTTGTAGAGGCGCTGCCCCTGGTGCTTGACGGCCGAGTACATCGGGGGAATCTGCTCGATATCACCCAGGAACCCCTCCATGACCTTGCGGAACTGCTTTTCGGTCACCTGTACGGGACGCTGCTCCAGCAGTTCACCCTCGGCGTCACCCGTGCTGGTGCGCTCACCCAGCTTGCAGACAACCCAGTAATGCTTGTCGGCATCGAGCAGG
Organism: Gammaproteobacteria bacterium; assembly: GCA_029864225.1. Lineage (GTDB taxonomy): Bacteria > Pseudomonadota > Gammaproteobacteria > UBA9214 > UBA9214 > CAMYJZ01. The sequence continues at coordinate 7,143 of JAOTTU010000036.1, forward strand.
TAGCCGGATACCTTGGTGGCCTCTCCCAGGCAGATCGGCAACAGCCCGCTGGCCAACGGGTCCAGGCTACCGGTATGGCCTGCCTTGCGCGCCCGGTACAGCTTCTTGACCTTCTGCAGGGCCGCATTCGAGGTAATGCCGATGGGTTTGTCCAGCAGTAAAATACCATTCACGCGCCGTTGGTTACTGTGTCGTCGACCCATGGGTGTCTGATTACCTCATTGCGGCAGCCCGGTCCGGGCTACTCGTCGTTGTCCTTGGTCGCGGTTCCGGAGACGGCCGCAGCGATCAGCGCGTCCATGCGCGCACCCTCTTCGATCGACTGATCGAAATAAAAACGCAGCCGGGGCACCACCCGGATACGCATCTGCCCGCCAAGCCGGCGGCGCAGAAAACCGGCCGCATTGTTCAGTACCCTGAGCGACGCCGTCACCGCCGTCTCATCACCCAGCACGGAGACATACACCTTGGCATGCGCAAGGTCGCGCGATACCGTCACCCCGCAAATGCTGACCATGCCCAGCCGGGGATCCTTGATCTCCTCGCGCACCAGGCCTGCGAGTTCCCGCTGGATCTGCTCACCGATGCGTCGTGTCCTTGGAAATTCTCTGGGCATTGGATAGCTGCAAACGGGATGTCAGCAAGGCACGATAGGACTGGAGCGGAGCTGGCATCTGGCTGCAGGACTATTCCTGCAAACGCCGTGCGCCCGAGCTACAGACGCCTGGCGACCTCGGTCCGTTCAAACACCTCGATCTGGTCGCCGGCCTTGACGCTGTAATTTTTCACGCCGATACCGCATTCGGTTCCGGCCTTGACCTCGTTGACATCGTCCTTGAAGCGGCGCAGCGATTCAAGCTCGCCTTCGAAGATGACCACATTGTCACGCAGGACCCTGATCGGGGAACTGCGGCGTACCACGCCCTCGACTACGATGCAGCCCGCGATATCGCCCAGCTTGCGTGACAGGAATACCTCCTTGACCTCGGCAAGCCCGATGATTTCCTCCTTGACCTCGGGTGACAGCATGCCGCTGGCCGCGTTTTTCACATCATCGATGGCATTGTAGATCACGCTGTAATACTTGAGGTCAACGTTATTTTCCTCTACCAGGCGCCTGGCCGAGGCATCGGCCCGCACATTGAAACCGATGATGATGGCATTCGAGGCCACCGCCAGGTTGACATCGGACTCATTGATACCACCGACGCCGCTGGATACCACCTTGACCTTCACCTCGCGCTCTTCCGAGGCGATATTGACCAGGGCATCTCTCAGGGCCTCGGCACTGCCCTGCACATCGGCCTTGAGCACGATGTTCAGGGCCGCTGCCTGGCCCTCGCCCACTTGCGAGAACACATCCTCCAGCCGCGCCTGCTGTTGCGTGGCGAGGCGCTGGTCACGGGATTTCTCATGGCGTCGCATGGCAAGCTCACGGGCCTTGCGTTCATCGGTCACCACGATCACCTCGTCACCGGCATTGGGCACCGCCGACAGGCCCAGGATCAGCGCCGGCATCGACGGGCCGGCCGCTTCGATCTGCGCGCCCTTTTCGTCGAACATGGCACGCACCCGCCCGTATTCCTCACCGGTCAGGATCAGGTCGCCGCGGCGCAGTATGCCGTTCTGCACCAGGATGGTGGCCACCGCGCCACGCCCCTTGTCGAGGCTCGATTCCACCACGATGCCGGAGGCCGGGCAGTCCTTGACGGCTGTCAGTTCCAGCATCTCCGACTGCAGCAGCAAGGCATCGAGAAGATTGTCGATACCCTCACCGGTCTTGGCCGAGACCGGCACGAACATGGTGTCGCCACCCCAGTCCTCCGGGATGACCTCGAGGGCGGCCAGCTCGTTCTTGACACGCTCCAGGTCGGCCTCCGGCTTGTCGATCTTGTTGATCGCCACCACCAGCGGGACCCCGGCCGCCCGGGCATGCTGGACGGCCTCCTGGGTCTGCGGTTTCACGCCGTCGTCCGCCGCCACCACCAGGATCACGATATCCGTGACCTGGGCACCGCGTGCGCGCATGGCGGTAAAGGCCGCGTGGCCCGGGGTGTCAAGGAAGCTGATCATGCCTTTCGGGGTTTCCACGTGATAGGCACCGATGTGCTGGGTGATGCCGCCAGCCTCGCCTTCGGCCACCCGGGTAGTGCGAATATAGTCCAGCAGCGAGGTCTTGCCGTGGTCAACGTGGCCCATGATGGTGACCACCGGGGGGCGTGATGTTCTTTCGCCCGAGATTTCCCTGGCCTGCTGCTCGAGTTCCGCCTCCAGGACATCAGCCTGCATCGGCTTGGCAATGTGGCCCATTTCCTCGACCACCAGGATCGCCGTGTCCTGGTCGAGCACCTGGTTGATGGTGGCCATGACCCCCATCTTCATCATCGTCTTGATGACATCGGCCGCCTTCACGGACATCTTCTGGGCCAGCTCCGATACCACGATATTCTCCGGCACCTCGACCTGGCGCACGACCGGGGCCGTGGGCCTTTCAAAGCCGTGCTCGCCGGTCGAGGCAATGGTGACCCTTCTTGCGCTTCGTGGCTTCTTCTTGCGGCGCCCGCTCTTGTCAGCGGCGACATGCAGCTCCTGGCGACCATAACGGGTATGTTTGCCGGCATCATCCTTGCGCTTGGCCTTGCGATCAGCTTCAGCCGCCTTTTTCTGGCGGTCTTCTTCCCGCACTAGCGCCTCGGTTGCGGCCAGCGACTGCTGCTTGGCCGCCTCCGCGGCCTTGGATTTTTCCTCCTGCTCGGCCTTGAGCCGGGACTCCTCTGCGGCGCGCATTTCTTCCTCGCGCCGGTGCGAATCTTCCTTCTCCTTGCGGATCGCCTCGAGCCGGGCCTGTTCTTCCGCCTCGATGCGCGCCTTCTCGGCGGCCTCCTGTTCCAGGCGATCTTCTTCCTCGGCAATCAGGTCGGCACGTTTTACATAGGTGCGTTTCTTGCGCACCTCGACTGTCACGATCTTCTTTTCAGTGCGCGCACCGCGCAGGGCGCCGCGTGCCCCGGGGGCACGTGCAGCGGGCACGCTGGTCTGCAGCTCGCTCAGTGACTTGCGCTTCAGGGTGATCTTCTTCGGGGCCGCGTTTGAGGCAGTGCCGCGCTTGCCGTGACTCTCCCTCAGGAAGTCGAGTAGCTGGGTCTTCTGGCTCTCGGAAATAGTGGCGTTTTCATCGCCGATTTCCATACCCGCCTCGACCAGCTGGACCAGCAGGCGTTCGGCAGGCACGCCGACCACATCGGCGAACTGTTTTACTGTGACATTAGTCATACCCTATCTGCTCCTGTCAGTCCTGCGCCTCTTCCGCAAACCATGGCGCCCGTGCCGTCATGATCAGATTGCCGGCACGTTCCTCATCCATACCTTCGACCTCCATGATGTCGTCGACGGCCTGCTCCGCCAGGTCCTCCATGCTGAGGATGTCCCGGCTGGCCAGTTGATAGGCCAGTTCACGGTCCATGCCTTCCATTTCCAGCAGGTCCTGCGCCGGTTCCTTGTCACCGATCTTTTCCTCGTTGATGATGGCCTGTGTCAGCAGCACGTCACGCGCCCGGCCGCGCAGTTCGTCGACAATCTCTTCCCCGAACTCCTCGACCTCCAGCAGCTCGCTCTTGGGCACATAGACAATCTCCTCGATGGTCGAAAAGCCCTCCTGCACCAGGATGGCAGCAATCTCCTCGTCCACGTCGAGCTGCTCCTTGAACAGGATCTGCAGCTCGCGGGCCTCGGCCTCGCTCTTTTCCTCGGCCTGTGATTCATCCATGATATTGAGTTCCCAGCCGGTCAGCTGGCTGGCCAGGCGCACATTCTGCCCGGCACGGCCGATCGCCTGAGAGAGCTGTTCCTCGCTCACCGCAATGTCCATGGTGTGGGTGTCCTCGTCGACCACGATCGAGCTCACCTCGGCCGGTGACATCGCGTTGATGACGAACTGCGCAGAGTTCTCGTCCCAGAGAATGATATCGACGCGCTCACCGGACAGTTCCGTGGACACGGTCTGCACCCGGGAGCCGCGCATGCCGACGCAGGCGCCCACCGGGTCGATGCGCGGGTCATTGCTCTTGACGGCAATCTTGGCGCGCAGTCCGGGATCGCGGGCCGCGCCCAGGATCTCGATCAGGCCCTGGCCGACCTCGGGCACCTCGAGCTTGAACAGTTCGATCAGGAACTGGGGGGCCACCCGGCTGACAAACAGCTGCGGGCCTCGCTGTTCCGCACTGACCTCCCTCAGGTAGCCGCGCAGGCGGTCACCTGGCCGCACAGCCTCGCGCGGGATCATTTCCTCGCGCAGGATAATGGCTTCGGCATTGCTGCCCAGGTCGAGGTAGACATTGCCGCGCTCGACGCGCTTGACGACACCGGTTACCAGACTGCCGACGCGGTCGGTGTAGGCCGCCACAACCTGTGCGCGCTCGGCCTCGCGCACCTTCTGCACGATGACCTGCTTCGCCGTCTGGGCACCGATGCGGCCGAAGTCGACCGACTCCATGGGCTCCTCGATAAAGTCGCCATGTTTCAGGGTCGGGTCCTTCTGCTGTGCCTCGGCCAGGGTGATTTGGCGCTCCGGGTGCTCGTAGACCAGCACCTCCTCGCCAGGTTCGCCGGGTTCCTCGACCTCTTCGGGCACCTGTGTTTCGTCGATAACCTGCCAGCGGCGAAAGGTCTCATAGGCGCCGGTTTCCCTGTTGATAGCGATGCGCGCATCGATCTCTCCGCCATGCCGCTTGCGGGTGGCGGTGGCCAATGCGGCCTCGATAGCCTGGAAAATGATCTCCTTGTCGATACCCTTTTCATTGGATACCACATCCACGACCAGCAAGATCTCTTTGTCCATTTCTTAAAACCTCCGAATCCGCATCATTCAGTATTCCGGCACCAAACGCGCCTGTTCAATCTGATCAAACGGCAGGCTGACATCAACGCCATCCTGCTCGATGACAACATTCCCGTCTTCAATACCCCGCAGCCGGCCCTTGAACTTGCGGCGCCCCTCCAGCGGATAGCCAAGGCGCAGCTTGATCAGGCTGCCGGCAAAGCGCTCATAGTCACCCGGCCTGAACAACAGGCGGTCAAGGCCCGGCGAGGACACCTCCAGGGTGTAGTTCCCCGGTATCGGGTCCTCCACATCCAGCAGGCCGCTGACCTGGTGACTGACGGTCTGGCAGTCATCCACCGTGATGCCCTGCTCGTTGTCGATATAGACACGCAACAGGCCACCGCCATGCTCACCGCTACGGTATTCCACGCCGACGAACTCGTATCCGAGCGCCTGTACCGCCGGCTTCAACAACTCGCCTATGTGTAACGGATCCTGCATCACCCTGTCTCCGGAAACAAAAAATGGGCCTAAGGCCCACTCCATGAACTCCGAATTATTATCTTGGCAAGTATAGCAAAATGCCTCGCCTCGCCCAAGCGTTAACCCTGCGGATGTCCTTATCCTGTAACAAAAAAACCCCAAACTCGGGGTCCTTTTTGCAATTGGTAGCGGGGGCAGGATTTGAACCTGCGACCTTCGGGTTATGAGCCCGACGAGCTGCCAGACTGCTCCACCCCGCAGCAACGGCCGGGAAGTGTAACGACTGGACCCGGCTATTTCAACCCTTCGATCCCGGTGGCGGCAACCAGGCCACCCGTGGGCTGACCGTTGTGGCTGGCGGAATGGGGGGTTTGGCGGGAAGGGGGCCGTCAGGCCAGGACGGCGGCGCACAGGGCCAGCAGCGCGCCCGGGAACACCCCGAGGCCCAGGACAGCAAGGCCGTTGAGGCTCATGGCGATCTGCAGGTCGGTGCTGGCGTGCAGGGGTTCCCCGGTCTCCGGCTCGTCGAAGTACATCAGCTTGACCACGCGGATGTAGTAGAAGGCACCGATGATGGAGAAGAACACCGCCACGATAGCCAGCCACACCATGTCGACGTGGATAACCGCCTGCAACACGGACAGCTTGGCGTAGAAACCGACGGTGGGCGGTAATCCCGCCATGGAGAACATCAGAATCAGCATCATCAGGGCGAACCACGGGCTGCGCCCGTTGAGACCCTTGAAATCGTCCAGCCGGTCGGCCTCGAACCCGGCGCGGCTGAGCAGGATGATCATGCCGAAGCCGCCGATCGCCATCAGCGCGTAGGTGATGGCATAGAACATGGCGGCGGAATAACCCGCGGCGGTACCGGCGATCAGGCCCAGGATCAGGAAGCCGACATGCGAAATGGTCGAATAGGCCAGCATGCGCTTGATATTGGTCTGGGCAATGGCGATGACATTACCGATGGCGAGCGACAGCACCGCCAGGATGGTCAGCATATCCTGCCAGTCGGCCGACAGCCCGCCCAGGGTCTGGTCCAGCAGGCGCATGGCCATGGCGAAAGCGGCGATCTTGGGTGCGCTGCCGATAAACAGCGTAACCGGCGTGGGCGCCCCATGGTAGACATCGGGTACCCACATGTGGAATGGCACGGCGCCGAACTTGAAGGCCAGCCCGACCACGATGAAACACAGGGCGAAGATATGGATCATCCCCATCTTGCTGCTGGCGGAGAGCGCGGCGGCAACCTCGGCGATATCCAGGCTGCCGGTCGCGCCATAGAGCATGGAGATGCCGTACAGCAGCATGCCCGAGGCCAGTGCGCCCAGGACGAAGTATTTCATCGCGGCCTCGGACGCCTCCGCCGATTCGCGGTTGAAGGCCACCAGCGCATACAGCGACAGTGACAGCAGTTCCAGGCCGAGGTAAATGGTCAGCAGGTTGTGGGCGGAGACCAGCACCATCATGCCCAGTACGGCAAACAGGCCAAGCACATAGTACTCGCCACGGAAGATCCCGCGTGCCACCAGGTAGGCGCGTGAATAAATGAACACCCCGAAGGTAATCAGGAAGATACACGTCTTCAACAGGGCCGCCATGGGGTCACTGACAAAGGTCCCGTTCAGCACCACCGCGACTTCGTTATCGAGCATGCCCCAGCTGATCAGGGCAGCGACCAGAAGCGTTGCCAGCGACAGGAGATAACTGATGATGCGGCGCTCTTCGCTGATAAAGACGTCGACCATCAGGATGACGCACGCCATGGTGAGCACAAAGATCTCGGTCGACAGGGGTGCAAAATCAGATAACGCGATATTCATGTGACTACCCTGTTAGTTTCCCGTACCGAGCAGGGCCAGCCCTGCCGCGTGCGGCAGCTTGGATACCGAGACATGGGCCAGCAGGTTATCCACGCTGGCGTGCATGACCTCGATCAGCGGCGCGGGCCACAGCCCGAACAGCAGCACCACGACCGCCAGGCTCGCCAGGATGGTGAACTCGCGCTTGTTGATGTCCTCGAGCTGGCGCACGCCGTCGTTGGCGATTTCGCCGAAAATGACCCGCTTGACCAGCCACAGGCTGTAGGCCGCGCCCAGTATCAGGGTCGTTGCCGCCAGCAGGGCAAACCAGAAATTTGCCTTGAAGCTGGCGAGGATCACCATGAACTCGCCGACGAAGCCCGAGGTGCCCGGCAGGCCGGAATTGGCCAGGGCGAACAGCACCATGAAGGCAGCGAACACCGGCATGGTGTTGACCACCCCGCCGTAATCGCTGATCTGGCGACTGTGCAGCCGGTCGTAGAGCACCCCGACACAGAGGAACAGCGCCCCGGAGATGAAGCCGTGCGAGATCATCTGCACCATGCCGCCCTCCATGCCGAGGGCCGCGCCCTGGGTGGAGCCGCTGTTGTCCAGCAGGGTGAACACCAGGAAGATGCCGAGGGTGACGAAGCCCATGTGGGCTATCGACGAATAGGCGATCAGCTTCTTCATGTCATCCTGCACCAGCGCGACGAAACCGATATAGACCACGGCGACCAGTGACATCAGGATAATCAGCCAGTCCAGGGCGTGACTGGCATCCGGCGTAATCGGCAGGCTGAAACGCAGGAAGCCGTAGCCGCCGATCTTCAACATGATCGCCGCCAGGATCACTGAGCCGCCGGTCGGT
>JAOTTU010000184.1 GCA_029864225.1 Gammaproteobacteria bacterium
ACAGATATTTAACTCTGCGTCCTCTGCGCCTCTGCGGTGAGTTTATAGTTTTATTATTATCTATAATATGTATTAAAAAAGTTACATAACTAACAGAAATTAAATGAAATTTAGCGAGAAATGGTTGCGTGAATGGGTTGACCCGCCGGTCTCGACCGCGGGCCTGGTGGAGCAGTTGACCATGGCCGGGCTGGAAGTGGATTCGGTCGAGCCCGTTGCCGCCGGCATGGAAGGGCTGGTCGTGGGCGAGGTGCTGACGGTCGAGGCGCATCCCGATGCCGACAAGCTGCATGTCTGCCAGGTGGAAGTCGGGCAGCCCGAGCCGCTGCAGATCGTCTGCGGGGCACCGAATGTGCGTGCCGGGGGCAAGTACCCGCTGGCCCTGATCGGTGCGCGCCTCCCGGGTGATTTCAAGATCAAGAAATCCAAACTGCGCGGGGTGGAGTCCTACGGCATGCTGTGCTCGGCACGTGAACTCGGGCTGAGTGACGAACACCAGGGGCTGATGGAACTGCCGGCTGATGGCGTTGCCGGGCAAGACGTGCTGGCACTGCTCGGCCTGGATGATACCCTGATCGAAATCGACCTGACACCGAACCGCGGTGATTGCCTCGGTGTCGAAGGGGTCGCCCGCGAGGTTGGTACCCTGACGCGCAGCCCGGTGCATCACCTGGTGGTCGCGGCTGTCCCGGAGACGCTGACAGACCGCCTGGCAATCGATGTCCAGGCCCCGCACGCCTGTCCCCGTTACCTGGGCCGCATCATCCGCGGCATCGACCCGAAGGCCAGCACACCCCTGTGGATGCAGGAACGCCTGCGTCGCAGTGGCTTGCGCAGTATCGACCCGGTGGTGGATGTGACCAATTACGTGCTGCTGGAACTGGGTCAGCCCATGCACGCCTTTGACCTGGCGCAAATTGCCGGCGGTATTCAGGTCCGCTATGCCGAAGAGAATGAACAGCTGACCCTGCTGGACAAGCGCGAACTCACCCTCGACAGTGAGACGCTGGTCATCGCCGATCACGAAAAGCCGCTGGCCATAGCCGGGGTGATGGGCGGGATTCACTCCGGCGTCCAGGCCGACACCACCGACCTGTTCCTGGAGTGCGCCTATTTCTCCCCCGAGGTGATTGCCGGACGCGCACGTAAATACGCCATGCACACCGATTCGTCCCACCGCTTTGAGCGCGGCGTCGACCCGCAGCTGCAAGGGCGTGCACTGCAGCGCGCGACGCAGTTGCTGCTGGATATCGTGGGTGGCCAGGCCGGACCGGTAGCCGAGGTCGCCGCAACGGAACATCTGCCGCAGTACGCACCGATCAGCCTGAGAAAAGACCGTATTCTGCGGGTGCTGGGCATGCTGCCTGAGCCGGCAGAGGTGAGTGATATCCTCGAGCGACTCGGGATGCAGGTGACGGAGGAGGGCGACGGCTGGCAGGTCATACCGCCTTCCTTCCGCTTCGATATCGCGCTCGAGGCCGACCTGATCGAGGAGATCGGGCGTGTCTACGGTTACGATAAACTGCCCTTGCAGCCGTTGAGCGGGGCGCTGGACATACAGCCGGTACCGGAAACCGAGGTGTCCATCGAGGCCATTTCAGACCTACTGGTGGCCCGTGGTTACCAGGAGGCGATTACCTACAGCTTTGTCGACCCGGATTTCCAGGCAGTGCTGAATCCTGAGATGAGGCCGATCCCGCTGGCCAACCCGATTTCATCGGAAATGTCGCAGATGCGTACCAGCCTCTGGCCCGGACTGTTGAAGGCGGCGATCTACAATCTGAACCGGCAGCAAAGCCGCCTGCGCCTGTTCGAACACGGGCTCAGGTTCTACTCGCAGGGTAATAAAACCTGTCAGGACCACGTCATTAGTGGAGTGTGTGTTGGTGCGCGTGCGCCGGAACACTGGGACGGCCAGGCGGGCCCTGTCGACTTCTATGACCTGCGACGTGATGTCGAGGCCATGCTGTCCTTGTCAGGACGAACAACGACCACGCAGTTTATGATGGCCGCTCATCCCGCACTGCACCCGGGGCAGTCGGCCATGATCAGGCGGGAAGGGGTCGATGTCGGGTGGCTGGGGATGGTCCATCCATCCATCGCCAATCAGTTTGATCTGGACCCGCAGACCTTTCTGTTCGAGCTGGAATACGCCCCGCTGAAGCACGGTGATCTGGTGCGTTTCCGGGAAATCTCCCGCTATCCCTCGATCCGGCGCGACCTCGCGGTGGTGGTGGATGCCGATGTCCAGGCGGACATGCTGAAATCCGCTATCCGTGAGGTGGCGGGTGAGCTCCTTAAGGAGGTCGTGATATTCGATATTTACCAGGGGAAAGGAGTAGAAACAGGGCGAAAAAGTGTCGCTTTTGGCTTGATTCTACAGGATTCTTCCCGCACACTTACAGATGAAGACGTTGAGGCTGTGGTCACGGGGGTGATCGCATGTCTCAGGGGGAGATTCCAGGCAACACTAAGAGAGTAAAAACCATGGCACTAACAAAGGCCGATATGGCGGAAAAACTATTTGATGAGCTGGGGCTGAACAAGCGTGAAGCCAAAGAGCTGGTGGAGTTGTTCTTCGAGGAGATCCGCGTGGCGCTGGAAAACGGGCGCCAGGTGAAGCTCTCCGGCTTCGGCAACTTCGACCTGCGCGAAAAGAATGAACGCCCGGGACGCAATCCGAAAACCGGCGAAGAGATCCCGATCTCGGCACGCCGCGTTGTCACCTTCAGGTCCGGTCAGAAACTCAAAGCCAAGGTAGAGGCCTATGCTGGAAGCGAGCAATAATAACGAGCTTCCTGCCATACCCGGCAAGCGCTATTTCACAATCGGAGAGGTCAGCGAGCTGTGTGGCGTCAAGCCGCATGTATTGCGCTACTGGGAACAGGAATTCCCGCAACTCAAACCGGTAAAACGCCGCGGCAACCGGCGCTACTACCAGCGTCAGGACGTCCTGATGATCCGTCAGATCAGGAGTCTGTTGTATGAAAAGGGTTTTACCATCGGCGGTGCCCGCCAGAAGATGTCCGGCGAAGATGCCAGGGAAGATGTCACCCAGAGCCAGCAGATCGTGCACCAGGTGCGGCTCGAGCTCGAGGATGTCCTGCAACTGCTGAAGCGCTAGCCCGGACCACAGCAGGTTTTATATAATCCCAGTTCAGATCCAATCGGGGCGTAGCGCAGCCTGGTAGCGCACCTGCATGGGGTGCAGGTGGTCGGAGGTTCAAATCCTCTCGCCCCGACCATTTTTAAAACAGTGAGTTAGGAGGGAATCCGAGATTCTTTCTACTTGCTACTAAATCTTTTCATATCTCCATTTTTCACGAAAACAAGAAGTTAAGTGCGGGGTAGCGCACCTGCGAAAAATACAGGTGGTCGGCTGGAATCAATGCAGGCAGCAGTGCTTGTATTTCTTGCCGCTCCCGCAGGGGCAGGGATCGTTGCGACCGACCTTCCTGCCTTCGCGAACGAAGGGCGCATCGGGCTGTCTGCGTTGAGCAAGAAAATATTGAAAGAGCCGTTGAACGCCGGGTTCTATCAGTCCTTGCTGTTCCAAGACTTCGGTTTCGCTCATGGACTCGAGTCTTGTGAAACCTTCTTCCGTTGCAAACAACCTGACCGGCTGAAGGCATTCTGTAGTCATCGCGGCCTCATCGGGATTCAGTACATTCCACAGCCTGATGCCGCGCAGGAAGCCGGCACAC
>JAOTTU010000185.1 GCA_029864225.1 Gammaproteobacteria bacterium
GATCTCGGCATCCGGAACCAGGTGCACCTCGATGCCCTTGAGTTTCAGTTTCTCGATGGTGCGGCTGCAGGCCAGGAAGCTCAGGTTGTCATACAGCATGGCCATGCGGTGTATCCGCTCGACGTAGGGTGATGCGTCTTCGCGCAGCAGGGCGAGCCCCTCGGCGTTGGCGACCACCTCCAGTTGAACCTTCTCCGGCGTATCCTTGTAGCTTGCCAGGAGTTCCTCGGCATCATCGAGCGCCTGCGCGAGACGTTCGGGGTCAACAGTGCTGATATGGAAGACCACGCGCCTGTATTCATCGCCGGGGGGTGCGATCTGGGCAAGGCCGGCTGGCGCTGTCGAGGCAGAGGGGTTCAACTGTGGCTGCAACAGGACCCCGATCAGCGTACCCACGGCAAGCAGCATGACAGCCGCAACGGCCTGGACCGAGAACAGGGCCTTGTTGGAGGCGTTCCAGCGGTCTCTGTTATTGACCGGCTGCGGTGGCTCGCGGTAGGCGAGGCGCACGGAGTCCTTCAGTTGCATTAATTCGCACACGCGACAGGCGAGGGCGTCATTCTGGTTGATGGCCTCGATGATTTCCTTGCGCTCACTGATATCTATCTCGTCATCCACGAACGCCTGCAACTGTTCGTCTGAGTAGATATTGTCTTTGTTCACTTCACTCTCCTGATCCTGGCGCGTATGACCTCGTGACGTGGGTCATAGTCCGCCAGCGATTTTTTCAATGCCTTTCTGGCCCGGCAAATCCGGCTCATCACCGTGCCGATGGGTATGTCCAGTATTTCAGCGATCTCTGCATAGCTAAATCCTGCCAGGTCGACCAGGGTAATGACCTGCCGTTGCCTAACCGGCAACTGGCCGATACTGCGACGAACCCGTTCAACGATATCCTGCCGGTCATTGGTGTCCTTTTCATAGGCAAATTCCTCATAGGGCAGACTATCCAGGTCGACGGTTTCCTTCCTGCGTCGCAGGTAGTCATACCAGCAATTCGCCAGGATCTTGCTCAACCAGCCCCGGATCGCATCGGGGTTCTTCAGCTGTTTGGCATTCTTCAATGCCTTGAGCATGGCCTCCTGGACCAGGTCATCGGCCAGGGCCGGCTCGTGGCACCAGGAATAGGCGATCTGGTAGAGCAGGTCGCGGCGCTTCTCGAGTTCGTTCCTGATGAATCGGGTGTTCGAAAAGATGCCGACGCATCCTGCCTTGCTACTCAGCTTTGCCATGCTTACTACCCCATGCAGTTATGACGATATTTTTTATTGATTTATTCCTTCAGTTTATTCGGTTTGCGTCCTTATGAACACTCTGCAACAGGTTTGGAATGGTGGTTTTGGAATATTTTCACCCCGGCCGGTGTCTCCATTAAACAAGGTAAGCCCCTGTTTATTATTAATACTGTATATGCTTATTTTCCGAAACACATGGCCGCTGTGGACGGGCGCCGGGCTGGCGATCGTCCTGGCATTGTTCCTGTACCGCTTGCCGATGTTGATGGCCGGACCACAGGATATCGCCTTGCCGGACCTGGAAGGGCAGTCCCATCCGCTGAGCGAATACATCGGCAAGGGCAAGTGGACCTTCGTTAATATCTGGGGACCGCGCTGTCCGCCATGCCAGGAAGAACTCCCCGAGCTGGTACAGTTTCATGATGACCACAAGGATGCTGATGCGATCGTGCTGGGCATCGCCCTGGATTATCCCAGCTTTGGCAAGCCCGACGCGGAGGAGGTGGCCGCTTTCGTCGAGGACTACCTGGTGGGATACCCCGTGCTATTGGGGTATCCGGACATGATGGAGGCCTTCGAGGCCGGTCCGTTGGCGGGTATGCCGACCACCCTGGCCTACACCCCGAAGGGTGAACTGGTCGCAGTGCAGACCGGGATGATTACCCGGGAGATCATCGAGAATTTTATGCGCGACTACCTGCAGGGTCGTTAAGCCTTATCAAGTCGTCATTCCGGGCGATGCGAAGCTGAGACCCGGAATCCAGTTTTTATCGATCAGTTGGTTACTGGATTCCGGCTTGCGCCGAAATGACGAAGAGTAATTAATCAGACCATCCTTAACTCTACCCTGGGCGCATCAGCCCGGCCGACAGCAGGAACCTAGAGGGTGTCGAGGACTCGCTGCCGGAGGGTGCGGTATTCCTCCTCACTCAGGAGGCCCTTTTGGCGCAGGGATTCGATTTGCAACAACCGTTCCTCGGCACTGCCGGCCGGTTTGGCAGGGACGATTTCCCCTTGTATCGAAGCAGGTTTCGCTGCCGGTGTCGTTACAGACACTGGTGGCGCTGAGGGTTGTGCCTCGGCCGGCTTGTAATCAGGGTCGCACTCCAGCTGCACATGGATATCCTTCGACAGAATGTTGTCGTTGACCTGGGTGCTGTAGGGTTCACAGCCGGGATTCTTTATTGATAGTGATCCTACGTAGCGGTAGACAAAAAGCCCCCCGGTTTGAGCATCACCCCCGGTGAAGCGTGCCTGGAATACTTCATTCGGCCTGATGACCAACGGAGTCTTTCCGATCTCTACCCCTTCGGCATAGACCGAGGCCGCCTGCGGGTCCGAGTCGATGGTGATCTGCTGGCGGTTCTCCAGCAGATCGCCCCCAAAACCTCCGCAACCGCTGAGTGACGTTGCGATTAGCAGGGTGACCCAGAGTCCGCCATGGAATCGAAAGTGGAAGATTGTCATGTGAATATCCTGGTCCCGCTAGACTGTGTCATGGTTTTCGTGTGGAAAAGGCCGCTATCTTACGGCAAAAAGAAGCTGATCGCATCAAACCCGGATTGTGTTGCGGGTGTCACAAGACCTGGAAACCAGACAGCTACTGGTGCAATCAAAATTTGATGGTGAAATAGTTGGAATAAATCCCGGCGCCATCTCGTCTTCGTCTAATAATTAAAAAAACCATCGTTGCTAGCGAATAGCGTTTTTAATTTTTAACCCCTTGTTATTTGTATCAATCAGGAGGAGCTAATGCGTATACCCAAGAGAGTAACGGCCTGGGTACTGGCCGCCATCACAGGATTTGCACTGACTTCTGCGCTAACGGCAACGTCAGCACAGGCGGCGGATGAAAAACCCTTCGCCGAACACAAGGTCGTGCTGCAAATCAGTGACAACGATCCCAGCAAGCAGACCCTGGTCCTGAATGTGGCCGGCAACCTGCTCAAGGCCTATGGCAGCGACAAGGTGGATATCGAGATCGTCGCTTTCGGTCCCGGGGTGCGCCTGATGTTTGCGGAAAACGTCAACAAGGGCCGTATCGGTGGGCTGAGTGCCGAGGGGGTACGCTTTGCTGCCTGCAATAACACCATCGCCAATATGACCAAGAATCTGGGTCATGAACCGGCGATCAACCCGAATGCCGTCCGGGTCGGGGCGGGCGTTGTCCGCATCATTGATCTGACCGGGCAGGGTTATACCCTGGTCAAGCCCTGATCAAGCCATCTGTCTGGATTGAACATAAGATCCGGGTCTGCGTGCAGGGAGGAAATACGCATGCTGGCTGACGGATCATGATTTCATCAATACCAATCACTGGAGGAAATTCCATGAGGAAAAAAGTATTCAAGCGGGCAACGCTGGCGATTGTCTGTGCAGGGGGAATGTTGGCCGGGGCGACCACGCACGCGGCCGACTGGCTGTCGTTGCAGGGCACCGAGCCTGA
>JAOTTU010000037.1 GCA_029864225.1 Gammaproteobacteria bacterium
CAAACCAGGTCACGAGGAAGATAATGTGCAGGGCCTTGATCCAGAGCATGGTGGTTTTGTTTTCCTGTTGTTGTTTGTTCAGGATGGTCTGATTAATCCATCATTCGTCATTCCGGCGAAAGCCGGAATCCAGTGATGCGTTGATTAGCAGTTACTGGATTCCGGGTCTCCGCTACGCTGCGCCCGGAATGACGGCTTGATTAAACCTTCCTCAAGTGTTCGGGCCGTCTGTCAACGGCCGGTTCTACGCTGCGCCCGGAATGACGGCTTGATTAAACCTTCCTCAAGTGTTCGGGCCGTCTGTCAACGGCCGGTTCTACGCAGCGCCTGGAATGACGACTTGATTAAACCTTCCTCAAGTGTTCGGGCCGTCTGTCATCGGCCGGTTTCTGGCAATGTCGCTGTCCAGCAGGGCGAGGATGCGCTTCTTTAACCGCTCCATGCTCAGTGCGCCGGCTTGGCGGTAGACAATACGGCCGTCCGGTGCGATCAGGAACGTACTGGGCGTCACGCGGACATCCCCGAAGGCCTGCGCGGCCTCGGCGCGTATGTCCAGCGCGATAGTATACGGAATATTGCGTGACTTGCGCATGGCCAGCACCTGGTTGGGCGGGTCGTAGTGCATGGCGATACCGATGACCTTCAGGCCGCGCGGCGCCAGCTCCTTGTAGAGTTCGATCAGGTGCGGCATCTCCTTGAGGCAGGCCGTGCAGGTGGTTGCCCAGAAGGTGACCAGCAGCGGCCTGCCACGCAGGCTGTCCAGGGCCAGCTGTTCACCCTCGGTTGTCACCAGCGTGATGTCGGGGCTGGTCGTGGGCCCGGGGGCAGGCAGCGAGAAATAGCCGATGGCCGCGAACAGCATCACGACCATCAGGGAAATCGCTAATTTACCGGGCTTCATTCTTGTGATTTGGTGTCGGCAGCGGGTTTATCGGCTCCCGCAGCGGTGTTTCCGCTGCCCAGTACCCGGCCCAGGTAGCCGAAGACCTTCTTGATGCCGCGCCAGATCCTGGGCAGCAGCCAGATCATCAGCAGGATGAACAGCCCCAGCAATACCAGGAACAGGATGGGATGGGTCAGTGCCGTCCACAGCCCGGCAATCACCACGACGTCCTCGCCCACCGAGGCGAACCAGTTGCTGAAGGGCTCCGGCGAGGTGTTGATCATCACGCGGCTGCCCGCCTTGGTGAGATGGCTGCCGGTGGCCAGTGTGCCACCGGCTATCGCGGCGGCCAGCTGCGCGCCCATTCCGACATCGCCCACGGCACCGGCGGCCAGGATCGCCCCGGCGGGTATGCGGATGAAGGTGTGGATGCCGTCCCAGCCGGTGTCGACACCGGGGACCTTGTCGGCGAAGAACTCAACGCAGTACATGAAGCCAGCGGCGAGCATGACCATCGGGTCGCTGAGTATCTGCAGGTCCGGTGGCAGCTCAATGTTGCCGGTGGTGCCCATGAAACCGAGCATGAAGATGGCCGCATACAGGTTGATGCCGCTGGCCCAGGCGACGCCCATAGTGAGGGCAAGGATCTGTGCAATATCCATCCACTTATCTCATTGTGCCCAGGGCGGTTGATCCCTGGATGCGCACCATTTTATCAATTGATGCCGCGATATACCGTTTGGGCGCGGCAGGGTTATGCGCGCCACCCGGAAAATACAAAAAAAACTATATAAAAATCATTAGGATGTGAGATTTAAAAGAATTGTAAAGACATGTTTACAGTGTGTTGCCGTTCCGTTGTAATAGGCCAGCATTTTAAACCAGAGGGGAACTACAAATGTTTGAAGAATTCAAGAAATTTGCCATGCGTGGCAACGTGGTCGATATGGCCGTCGGTATCGTGATCGGTGTCGCGTTCGGCAAGATCGTCAGTTCATTCGTGAAGGATGTGCTGATGCCACCGATCGGCAAGCTGATGGGCGGTGTCGATTTCAGCAACCTGTTCATCAATCTCGGTGCCGGCACCTATGAAACCCTGGCCGCTGCCCAGGAGGCCGGGGCGGCAACCATTAACTACGGTGTGTTTATCAACACGGTGCTGGATTTCCTGATTGTCGCCTTTGCGATCTTCATGGTCGTCAAGCTCATGAACAAGATGAAGACCGAGGAGCCGGCCAAGGCGCCGGACACCAAGGCCTGCCCGCAGTGCCTGTCCGATATCCCCATCGCGGCCAAACGTTGCAAGTTCTGCACCTCCGAGGTGGGGTGATCTGCTGGCGGTGGCTGCAGGATGTTATTTAGCAGGTTTGTATCTCACAAGTTAATAATTAGGAGTGTTCTAATGAGTAAATCGATAATCGCCGTTGCGGCTGTTTCACTGCTGCTTGCCGGGTGTGGCGACAAGGACAAATCAACGGCTGTACAAGAGACCAGCGAGACCCCCTCGATCATGGACAAGGCGATGGAGAGCAGTAAACAGGCGGTGGAGAGCACCAAGGAGACGGTTCAGGAATCAGCCACTGCTGTCGGCGAGGCCACTGGAGAGGCGGTCGAAGCGGCCGGCGAGATGATCGATGAAGCTGCGGATTCCACCATGGAGGACGCTTCTGGTATGAAGGAAAAGGCCGGTGAAATGGTTGAGGAAGCCATCGAAAAGGTCAAGGGGATGGCTGGCGAGGCCACTGAAGAGTCCGCTGCCGATGCGGCGGCCTCGAAAACCGGTGATGTCGTCAAGGATGCCGGCTCCATGATCGGTCAGTAATCTGCAATTCGTCCTTTAAATGAACTATCCGGCCGGGCCTGTGCCCGGCCTTTTTTTGCGGCGGTTTTTTGAGTGTTGAGGGAGAAGGTCAGGATGAGGGATATAGTTCAGGCAGTTGTATATTGTTAATGACCTGATTCACCGCAAAGACGAAAAGGTCACAAAGGAAAATAATTATTCACCGCTGAGAAAAAGCCTGAAATACGAAAAAACAAAGAGCGGTGGGGGCGGAGGGATTAAGATTAAATCCCTCCGCCCCCTTTTGTATCCACTTTTGCCAATGGAACAACAATGATGTTGCGTAGTGCGTTTTTTGTCTTTATTGCCGGGTGGGTTGTCTGGTTCTGGCTGGACAAACCGCCGGACCGGGGGCGCTTCCGGCTGCCGGAGGCGAGCGACAGCCTGCTGGAAAACTTCCAGCGTGCGTTCGATATGCTGAAGGCAGGCCATGCCGAACTGGCCTTCGTCTATATCTGGCCGGCCCACTACCTCATCCTGTCGCTGCTGGGCGGGGTCATTATCGGCATGGCCTGGCAGTCTGTTGCCCGCTACTTCTCATTTCATCGCCGTGAATACCGGGCCCGGAAACGGGCCATTGTCGAGACAGGCAGGGGAACGGCAGAGCCGGAAGAAAAAGAAAAGGGCCACGGTAACTAAATCACCGTGGCCCTTTCGGGGTACTGCTTTTAACGGGTTTTTACTGGTACATCACACCCAGTGACTTCAGCGTGCCGATCGTGATACCACCGGTCGGCAGCCCCTTGGCCTTCTGGTAGGACCTGACAGCTGCCATGGTCTGGCCACCGATCACGCCGTCAATCGGGCCCGGGCTGTGCCCGGCCTTGTCGAGCGCCGTCTGGATGCGGGCGACGATATCAGGCGTGGTGTTGGTCTTGCACAGCACCGGGCGCCACTCGACGCGGCCGTCAGCCGTCATGATGCGCTTGGTGATGGTGTCGGCAACTTCGGGGATCGGAATGGTCGTTGACTTGGCCGGTTCAGCCAGCTTGCGGACCCGGACGGTCTTGTACTCGGCCGGGATCTCCACCTTGCGGGTGGTCGGCGGGGTCTTCATGACACGCCTCTTGACCGTCTTGTACTCGGCCGGGATTGCGACCTCGCGGGTGGTGGCTGGCTTGACCTGAGCCCGCCGGGTGACCGTCCTGTAGGTCGCAGGCACTTCAACCAGACACATGATCTCACCGGTGGCCTCGTCGACCCTGGTGATCGGGCCGGAACCCTTCTTCCAGACCGTGTGTGCCGGTTTATCGAGGATCTTCTCCGAGATGTTGTCATAGACGGCTGGTATGGTTTCCAGGCGGGTGGATGCCGGACGCACCAGGACCTGTTCCTCAACCCATTCATAGGTCGCCGGGATCACCTCGAGACGCTCCGAAGCGCCCTTGCTCAGTACCTGTTCGTCAGCCCACTCGAACTTTGGTGGGATTGTCTCGATCCGGGCAGATGCCTCGCGGCGCACTACACGAATCTGCTCGGTCTTGTACTGCGGCGGAATGAATACGCGGGCGTAACATTCACCGGGCTTGGCGTTGGGCGGTAGCAGTTCGCTTCCTGGTACGCCGGTAATGGCTGCGGATTTCTGGCTATCATCTGCGAGTGACTGTTTCAACCGGTTGATTGTCGATTGCAGCGAAGAGATTTCACTGTCTTTTTCGGCAAGCGCGGCATCCGAAGTTCCTGTGGATGTCGTTTCGGTCGAGGTCTTACCGGTCATGGTGCTGCACCCGCTGGATGCGAGACCGGCTACGAGCAGAATGAATACCAGACGGGATGTTCTGATATTGTTCATTGCATTCTCCTGTGTGACTTTGGTTTTTTGAGGTTAAATCCGGGCGCAGGCTGACGTATTAACACAATAAATGCAACAGACATTCGCTCCGTGACTGAATTGTAGGGAAGCCCCTACAGAAGTCACTAGAATTACGGGACTTCTGACAATTTGTTACATTTGACGGGAAACAAAAAAACCGGCAGGAACGGGCGTCGGGGGCCTGTTAGCCTGCCGGTTGTCTGGTTCAGCTGATCAGTGGGTGATGACCGGGTTGAGCGCCTTGGCCTGTTCAACCCACTTTGTGACCGTCTTCGCCGAGGGGACGGTGCGGGTCAGCTTCTTCGCGTTATTCACTTCCTTCATTTTGACGGCCAGGTTCTCGGCATTGCGGTTACGCAATTCCTTGACCGTGTCCACTCCGGCGGCCTCCAGCAGTTCAGAGAATTCCGGGCCGACACCGGAAATACGCATCAGGTCGGCCATGTTTACCCACTCCAGCAGCTTGGCTTCGGAAAGGCCGGTCTTCTCGGCCGTTGTCTTTCTGCCCTTGGCATCACAGCACAGCTTGATCAGTTTGGCGGTGGTGTCGATGCCGGCAGCGGACAGCTTTTCGCCGTAGGACGGGCCGATGCCCTCGATTTCCTGGATTTTATACCCCATGTTCAGTCTCCTCATTGTGTCTTGAAAGGTGCTGGATACGTCGTGCTGGATTAAACAATGAGCACTTTGATTAATCAACCACTATCCGGTCGCGGTACCTGGCTGAATGTAAACAATGGTTACAGGTCCTGGCCTGATCGCCCGGCGGCTGGCGGTTGCCGGGGCAGGCCGATATCGGATGCCTGTATACTTGCCACGGTCCTGTCCGGGGTGTCCCGGGCCTGTGCCGGCGGGGTGTTGGAAAGTAACCCGGAGACAGAGTCCAGATGAGTGCAACCAAGCCGATACGCGAAATCCGCATCAACCCGACCCTGCCTTCGGAGTCGGTGCTGGTCGCCACGGAGCGCGGCCTGCGGCCCCGCAAGGAGGAAGAGCGTGTTCCCCGTGACAGCCGGGATCATGTCGATAGCTGCCCCTTTTGCCGGGGCAACGAGGACAAGACGCCGCCGACCATCCTCGCACTGCCGGATGAAAAAGACTGGCAGGTGAGAATTGTCCGCAATCTGTATCCGGTACTCGGCACCGACAATGAACAGTCCGACTACAGCTTCGGCCTGCAGCAGGCGCTGGAGGGCTACGGCCATCACGAGGTCATTATCGATCACAGCAGGCATGGCATCGGGATACACGAAATGTCCGAGCGGCATCTCGCCCGGGTGCTGCAGACCTACCAGCGCCGCATGGACGAGTTGTACAGCGCTGATGAACGCATCAAGTACGTACTGGTGTTCAAGAACTTCGGCCATGCAGCCGGGGCGAGCATCGGTCATACTCACAGCCAGCTGATCGCCATGCCGGTGATACCCGAGAATGTCTACAATGAAGTCGAGCACAGCCGCCGTCACTACCGCAAACATCGGCAGTGCATCTTCTGCAGCCTCATTGACGAAGCGCTGACATTCGAGGCAACGATCTACAGCCCTGAGTCCGGGGAAGTCAGGCGCAAAATCGACATCGGACAGTATGTGGTCGAGCGCGGCGAGCGCTTTATCGCCATCAAGCCCTTCGCCAGCCGTTACGAGTGGGAGGTGCACATCCTGCCGATCGAGCACCAGAGCAACTTCCTGGAAGCCTCCGCCGGGGACACGGCCGACTTGGCCGGGGTGCTCAGGCGCACCATGGCGCGCCTGGACACGGTCCTGGGCGGCGCCCAGTACAATTACTATTTCCATACGGCACCACGCTGTGAGATGTTCGCCGACTGCGATCCCAGTTACCATTGGCACCTGGAAATCTGTCCGCGGACAGCCATTCCTTCCGGTTTCGAGCTGGGTTCGGGCTTGTTTGTGACGACCATCAGTCCGGAGGATGCCGCGGCGCGCCTCAGGGAGGCCCTATGAGCAATCAACGCATACGGCTGGACGACAGCCAGGACCGCCTGGAAGAAATCATCAAGCGCATGCAGAAAATTCAGCGCGCGATCAAGGCATCCGGTCAGCCGGCCTCGATGCTGGAACTCATGGAGCTGAAGGATCTGGGCCGGGAATATGCCCTTATAATAGAATACATCGCGAATTCACAAGGCGGCTCGGAACTGGCCTGAGCCGGAACACGGGGGAACGGAACACGTTATGGCCACGACAGAAGATCCAGGTATTTTCATTGGCAAGGGGACCCAGCCCGTCTACCTGCTGCCACGGCTTGCCAATCGGCATGGCCTGATCGCCGGTGCCACCGGCACCGGTAAAACAGTTTCCCTGCAGATTCTGGCCGAGGACTTTTCGCGCCGGGGCGTGCCGGTGTTTATGGCGGACGTCAAGGGCGACCTGTCGGGGATCAGCCAGGCCGGTAGCGAACACCCCAAGCTGATGGAGCGCGCCGCGACCATCGGCCTGACCGACTACAAACTGGAGTCCTTCCCGGTGGTGTTCTGGGACCTGTTCGGAAAGCAGGGCCACCGGGTGCGCACCACAGTATCCGAAATGGGGCCGTTGCTGTTTGCCCGCCTGCTGGATCTGAACGACACCCAGGAGGGCATCCTCTATGCGGTCTTCAAGATGGCTGACGACCAGGGGCTGTTGCTGCTGGACCTCAAGGATCTGCGTGCCCTGCTGACCTTTGCCGGTGAAAATGCCAAGGAACTGACCCTGGAATACGGCAACATGTCACTGGCCTCTGTTGGTGCCATCCAGCGGCGTCTGCTGGTGCTGGAAGAGGAGGGCGGCGCTCAGTTCCTCGGCGAGCCGGCCCTGGACCTGTACGACTTCATGCGCACCGGTCCGAACGGTTACGGCAATATCAATATCCTGGCGGCCGACCAGCTCATGCAGAGCCCGAAGCTGTATGCCACCTTCCTGCTGTGGCTGCTCTCGGAGCTGTTCGAGGAACTCCCGGAGGTCGGTGATCCCGAGAAACCGCGCCTGGTGTTTTTCTTCGACGAGGCCCACTTGCTATTCGACGACGCGCCCAAGGCCCTTATCGACAAGGTCGAGCAGGTCGTCCGGCTGATCCGCTCCAAGGGCGTCGGTGTCTATTTCGTCACCCAGAACCCACTGGATATCCCGGACAGCGTGCTGGGCCAACTGGGCAACCGGATCCAGCACGCCCTGCGTGCCTTCACCCCGCGTGATCAAAAGGCGGTGCGGGCTGCGGCCACGACCTTCCGCGCCAACCCGGCCTTCGACGCAGCCGAGGCGATCAAGGAACTGGGTGTCGGCGAGGCGCTGGTCTCCACCCTGGGCGGCAAGGGTACGCCGGGCATTGTGGAACGGACCCTGATCCGGCCGCCTTCTTCCCGACTGGGCCCGGCTACACCTGCCGAACGCCGGGGGATCATCGAGGCCAGCATGCTGGGCAAGCGCTACGATGAATCGATTGATCGCAAGTCCGCCTATGAGCATTTCAAGGAGCGTGCCGAAAAGGCCGCTGAAGTCGAGGCACAGGAGGCGGAAGAGAAGGCTGAATCACGGACCCGCGAGAAGGAACCCAAGGCGCGGCGCAGCAATCGCCAGTCTGTCATGGAGGCCATGGTGAAAAGCGTGGTGCGTTCCGTCGGCAGTTCACTGGGCCGGCGGATCGCCCGCGGGGTGCTGGGCTCGATCCTCAAGGGCTAGCGGGATATCGGTGTGACTGGCATTGCACCCAGGTCGGTTGTCGATCAGCAGAAAACAACTCCACCGCAAAGACGCAAAGACACAAAGGCCGCAAGTTCATTAGTGCATTCCCGCTCCCGGTGGGAGAGGGGGCAAGGCCTGATACAGCTCGCAATTATTTTCGAAGAGTCGAAAAGATGAATGCACCGCACGGCTGCATGGAGAAGGTGAGACCGGGAACCGGTCGAGAGGCTGGCCTGGGCCATGCAGGAGGTAGAGCAACGCAGGACGCTTTGCCGAAAGGCGCAAAGGACGCTAAGGAAGGCCTGATTAACTCATCTTTCGTCATTCCGGCGAAGGCCGGAATCCAGTAACCGCCTGATTAGAAACTACTGGATTCCGGGTCTCCGCTACGTTCCGCCCGGAATGACGGCTTGATCAGACTTTCCCTAAGTAACAATTCTAAGTTGCTTACTAATATTTTATTCTTTGCGTCTTTGCGGTGATAAGGGGTTAAAAGGTTTTTCCGATTCTCAGGGCATCGCATGGTGAATAAACTAAACTTCCTGCGCCGGACGGTGTTGCCGGCACTGGTGCTGTTGGGACTGGTTGCCTACCAGTACTACAGCGAACATCAACCCCCGCTCAGTAGCGAGGATGTCGCCGAGTCCGGCGCCGTCGAGGCCGCCTATGCGGCCAGGCGTTCCGGTGTCTGGGTCGAAACCAGCGGACGTATCAAGCGCACACTGCCGGATGATAACGAGGGCTCGCGTCACCAGCGGTTTATCCTGGAACTGGACAGCGGCCATACCGTGCTGGTCGCCCACAATATCGATCTGGCGGATCGGGTGCCGGTGTCGCAGGATGATGTCGTCAAGCTGCGCGGCCGCTTTGAATCGAATGACCGGGGTGGTGTGATCCACTGGACCCATCATGATCCCGATGGCAGCGGGCCCGAGGGCTGGATACGTGCACATGGCAAGACCTACCGCTGAGTGCCGCCGGGATAGCGCTTCCTGCAGCGTACCGGCATGACAACCAAGCCCGGTTAATCGCGGTGGTACACGGATCCAGAAAAGCCGTCCTGACGGCTATCGTGGTCAATGCCGTGCTCACGGTGCTCAAGTTCATCGCGGCACTGGTGTCGCATTCCGCCTCGATGATGAACGAGGCCATCCATTCGCTCATGGACACTCTCAACCAGGGCTTCCTGTTCATCGGCCTGAAGGCCGCGGAGAGACCGCCGGATGAACGCTATGCCTTCGGGCATGGCCAGAAAAGTACTTGCGGAACCTGTGGAGTGCAATAAGGCTGTTCTCCATCGGCGCGGGCTTGGACTGGCGCATGCATGGCATTCCTGGCACAGCCCCCCGGAGGTACAGACTCAGGGACGGTGGGATTCCTCGGTCTGAGTTTCGGATCCGTCAGAGTGGTGGTGGTCATCGTGCTCGGGGTCGCCCTGCTGCTGGACGGTTATTCCCTGATGGTGGCACTGCGGGAGTTCAGAAAGGGCATGGTGAGCAAGGGCGAGACCCGTTTTCTGCGCCACCTGATCCGCTCGGATGACCCGACCTGGTGGCCGTTGTGCTGGAAGACAGCGTGGCCACGTTCGGTGTGCTGCTCGCAGCAGCAGGCATCGCCCTCGCCGCCCTGCTGGACAACCCGCTTTGGGATATCGCCTTTTCGGCACTGATCGCGATCCTGCTGGGGGTTACTGCGTTTTTCCTGGGCGCGGTGAATATGCGTTACCTGGCCGGCGTGCGCGACAAGGCGGCGGAAGGGGTGTTTACCGAGATCGCCGGTTAACAGCGTGAGGTGGAGCGTTTCCACGACCCGCGTTCAATCATCCTCGATGACCAGCACACCATACTGGCGGCGCAAATCGAGCTGTGGGAAGAGGCCCCTCATCGCCAAGCTGCAACCGCGTATCAGTGCCTATGAGGCTGAGTACCGGGCCATGGTGCCGGAAAAACGCCGTAAGGACCCCGAGGTGCACGACTACTGCCGGGCGCGCGCGGCCGCCCAGGCAACACTGGAGCGTGCCGAGACCATCATCAATGAGCTGGAGGCCGACATCAAGGTGCGTTTGCCCAGGGTCGGCCACATCACCATCGAGGTGGAGGGGATCGTTGCACCGCCGCTGGAGGAAACAGCGGCGTACCTTTTCGATACACAGGCCTGACGGCCAGGTATTGACTGGACCTGATATCGGTGGCACAGGCCTGTTATGATCGTGTCGCGGTGCCGGCAACAGGCGGCGCCGCGACAGGCCGGTCCATGCGGGTCGCCTGCCACACGTCCGGGGGGAGTATGAAAGACGATCTGAGCAAGCTGTTTGAAGACATCATCAGGGGTGTCGGCGAGGACCCATCGAGGGACGGACTGCTGAAGACTCCCGAGCGGGCCGCGGGCGCATTCCGGTACCTGACCCGCGGTTATAAGCAAACGCTGGACGAGGTGGTGAACAAGGCCATCTTCGATTCGGACAATGACGAGATGATCCTGGTCAAGGATATCGAGCTGTATTCCTTGTGTGAGCATCACCTGCTCCCCTTTATCGGCAAGTGTCATGTTGCCTATATCCCCACGGGTAAGGTGATCGGGCTGTCGAAGATCGCGCGTATCGTCGATATGTTCGCACGCCGTCTGCAGATCCAGGAAAACCTCACCAAACAGATTGCCGACACGGTCAATGATGCCATCAAGCCTGCCGGTGTGGGCGTGATCATCGAGGCCAAGCACCTGTGCATGATGATGCGCGGAGTCGAGAAGCAGAACTCGATGATGACGACCTCAATGATGCTCGGCTCGTTTCGTGATCACGACCGCACCCGCTCGGAGTTCCTGCGCCTGCTCAGGCCATAGGCGCGTATTACAAGGACCTGGACCCGGTCCGGTTCTCATTCAAACACCACGAGGAGAGAAACAATGTCAATTGTAAAAGTCACCGAAATTACCGCTTCATCAAAGAAGAGTTTCGAAGATGCCGTGCGCACCGGAATCAAACGTGCCGGCAAGACAGTGCACAACATCAAGGGTGCCTGGGTGCAGGAACAGAGCGTGGTGGTTTCCGGTGATGCGGTCACCGAGTACCGGGTCAACATGAAGATCTCCTTCGTGCTGAAGGACTGAGATAGCCCTTTGAACCGGTAATGGCGGTTTCCGAGCGGAGCGGCCATTCATTGGTTTTTTCTCCCGGGTGCATGTCCCGCGCAAGGGGTAAACGTCTTCGTGTCTACAATGATCAGGTATGCGCTGCCGTGAAATCACCACAGAATGAGCTCAGAAGTCTGCGCTCGGAAGGCGCCGAACGTCGTGAACGCGAACACCGGCAGCGATTGCAGCGGCTTGTTCCGATTATCATCTTCGGCGTCATTGGCCTGTTCATTGCCAAGCAGGAGATCCCGGCGGTCGACCGCTGGATCAGTCGCCTGATCGATGCGGATGCCTGGGATGCGATCGAGGCCTGCACTGAACAGGCGCGCGCAACGGTTGCCGAGCCCGGATTCGCGCGCCTGCTCAAGCGCGGCGAGGCAGAGCGTACCGGTGAGGGTTTCTACGTCAGTGGCGTGGTGTTTTCGGAACTGCGCAGCTCGGGCGCGGAGCGCAGCTACCGGTTCAGTTGCAATGTCGATCGCAGCGGCAGGGTGGTGACTGTCAGCGATGCCAATAGCCCTGCGCAAAGCCCGGCGGACAGCGCGGCGGGACACCTGCAGCGCGACCAGGCCGCAGGTCCCTGAAGCACCCGGGTACGTTCATTCCAGCCTGTAACTGCGCTCAAGCTCGCTGCGCGTCAATACCCCGTAGATCCGGTCGATGCCGGGGATGGTACGGCGGATCACGTAAAGCGCCTCGGTGCCGCTGCGGTTGAGGGTTTCATTGGCCTCCTGCAGCGTGGCCTGGAAGTCGATGGCGCTAATTTCACGGCGTTGTGCCGGTATGTCGTATAGGTCGATGGTTCCCGCCTCCGTGGCCTCCTGCAGGTGGCGCGCCAGGTCGGCCGCCGGCATCAGGCTGACGGGGTTGTTGCCCTCACTGATCACTATCCAGCGGGGCTCCTTGGCCAGCGCCTCCATGGCGCGTTCGCGCCCCACGTTCTGCGGCAGGGTCTCGATATTGCGGTCCATGACACTGGCCACACCGATCCGGCGCAGTGCCTGGGTGAGGGGGCTGTCACGGTAGTCGAGCCCGCGCGCGCGCATCAGTTCGAGGTAGACGGACTCCTTGCCGAACAGTTCCCGGCTCACTATCCCGGCGGTAATCAGGGCCAGCATGCCGGGCAGGATGATGTTCGGATTGGCGGTCAGTTCCAGCATGGCCGTGAGTGCGGCCAGCGGCGCCTGCAGGGTGGCCCCCATCATGGTGCCCATCCCGATAAGTGCATAAAAGGCGGGCGAGGAGAATTCGCCCGGCAGCCAGGTCTCGGCAACCGTGCCCATGGCGCCACCGGCTACGGCGCCGATGACCAGCGTCGGACCGATGAGCCCGCCGGGCAATCCCATGCCCAGTCCAAAGGCGGTGGCGACCAGTTTTAAGAGGGTGATGGTGACCAGCAGCACCAGCCCCAGCTGCCCCAGCAGGGCCTGGTTCACGGTATCGTAGCCGATACCCATGATCTGCGGTGCGACCAGTGCGAGCAGGCCCACTGCCAGTCCCCCCAGGGTGAAGCGCAACCACACGGGCCAGTTGGTGAGCAGCAGGGTGGAGCGTTTCAGCAGGTGAATGAACAGCGCCGCCAGGGTGCCCAGGACAATGCCCATCAGGATGACATAGGGCAATTCGAGCAATGAGCCCAGGTGCAGCGTGGGTATCTCGAAGGCCGGCATCGATCCGTAAACCACCCGGGTCAGGGTGGTGGCCGTCACCGCCGAGAGGATGACCGGGGCGAAACTCGCCAGGGTGTATTCCATCATGACCACCTCCATGACAAATATCACACCGGCCAGCGGGGTGTTGAAGGAGGCGGAGATCGCGGCCGCAATGCCACAGGCCACCAGGGTGCGGTTGCTGTTGTTGGGCAGACGCAGCCACTGGCCCAGCTGGCTGCCGCTGGTCGCGCCAAGGTGGACGCTGGGGCCCTCACGGCCGACCGAATGCCCGCTGATGATGCTGACAGCCGCACCGCAGAACTGGGCCAGCGCATTGCGCCAGGGCAGGCGCCCCTGGTGATAGGCCAGGCGCTCCATGACGTGGACGATGCCCACCTCGCGGGTTGTGTTCTTGAGGTACTGCCACAGCAGGCCGATCAGCAGGGCGCCGGTCGTGGGTAACAACACGCGCCAGAACGGCGTCAGAGCTTCATAGTTTTCAGCGCCATGTCCGGGCAGGAACAGGCCTTGGGTGGACTCCACCAGGATGCGGAACAGGATAATGACACCGCCGGACAACAGGCCGACAGGGATGGCCAGCATGGACAGTTGTGGCAAGGCATCGAGGCTGGACACCCGTATGCCCAGCTTGTCCAGCCATTGATTCCAGTGGCTTCTAAACACGGGTGACTCCTTGCAGCGGGAGGTCTGCTGAAGGATGAGGGCCGAGTTGCAATCATCCACCAACGGATTGTCAAGGTCCGCAATTGTAGAATGAATGACGCGCGGATGGTGTACTATTTGTGTCTGATTTTAATGATTTGGCAGGTGCAAGGACCATGATCAAGGCAGCTGTTGTTGGCGGTACCGGTTATACCGGCGTGGAGTTGTTGCGCTTGCTGGCAGCACACCCGGACGTGGAACTGGACGTTATTACCTCGCGCTCCGAGGCCGGTCGGCCGTTGGCTGAACTGTTTCCGAACCTGCGCGGCTGCCTCGATCTCGCCTTCTCGGCACCGGATGTCGGACAGCTGCTTGCCTGTGACCTGGTGTTTTTCGCAACCCCCAATGGCACGGCCATGACCATGGTGCCGCAACTGGTCGAGGCCGGTGTCCGCGTGATCGATCTGGCAGCGGATTTCAGACTTGTCCGGGCAGACGAATGGGAGGCCTGGTACGGCATCCCGCATGCCTGTCCGGAGTACCTGGAACAGGCCGTCTATGGCCTCACCGAGGTGAACCGGGAGGCGCTGCGCACGGCGCGGCTGGTGGCCAACCCGGGTTGTTATCCGACTGCAGTCCAGCTTGGTTTCCTGCCGTTGCTCGAGCAACAACGGGTGGACACGGAACACCTGGTGGCGGATGCCAAGTCGGGTGTCAGTGGTGCCGGGAGAAAACCGGCAACGGGCACCCTGCTGTGCGAGGCCAGTGAGAACTTCAAGGCCTATGCGGTGCCCGGCCACCGGCACCTGCCCGAGATACGCCAGGGGCTCGAGGCCGCGGCCGGCAAACCCGTCGGGCTGACATTCGTGCCGCACCTGACCCCCATGATCCGCGGTATTCATGCCACTCTGTATGCGCAGCTGCATGACCCCGAGCAGGACCTGCAGGCCCTGTATGAAACGCGTTACCGCGACCAGCCGTTCGTGGATGTGTTGCCGGCGGGTTCCCATCCGGAGACCCGCAGTGTGCGCGGCGCCAACCACTGCCGTATTGCCGTCCACCGCCCGCAGCAGGGTAATGTCGTGGTGGTGCTTGCAGTGATCGATAACCTGGTGAAAGGGGCCGCCGGACAGGCAGTGCAAAACATGAATGTCATGTTCGGGCTGGATGAAAGGGCAGGGCTGGCCGGCATTGCCCTGTTGCCATGAGCCATCCCGGGACGGTCTGTTTTGTGAGCTGTTTCCGTATGCACCCGGGATGGATGTGCCATACTTTCTCGCAGTCAGCCTG
>JAOTTU010000038.1 GCA_029864225.1 Gammaproteobacteria bacterium
TGTTACTGCGCCGACGATAACTTCCAGGGCATCATCAGCCGACAGCATTTTCTGGATCTGGACACCGGTAATTACGGCATCTGATTTATAGGCATGTGCATTAGCAATGACCAAGTCATATCCGGACATGACCTCGTCAGCACTGGATATACCTGTCAGCACACCGCCCGCTTCCGTCTTATGCAGGATATCCGGTGATACGATTTTCAGTGCTACCGGATACCCGATACGCCCGGCAATTTCTACGGCTTCGTCTGCAGAGTTGGCGAGCCCCTCAGGCGGCAAAGGTATGGAGTAGGCATCACAAACTACCTTGCATTCCGGCGCTGTAAGGGAAGTTCGACCATCCGCTTTAACCTGATCCAGTATCGACCGAACATTGTCTGGATGATATACCACTCTCCACCTCTCATGTCTCGTTTGCATTCAGTTCGATGCCAAACACTATGCAGCTTTCTGGCTCCTGCAACTACCCAATCCAACTGACGGCATGGATTCAACCGGTATCAGCGAGTAAACTGCCGGTCATGCGCCGCCTTGCGGCGACAGTTTGGGGTGCTCCATTTCTCCAAGCAACTGCTCCGAGCCAACCGCGCCCTGATCCCGCGCTGCCTGGATTTCTGAATCGGTGAAGCCAAGCACTTCACGCAGAATCTCGTCCGTATGCTCTCCCAGAAGTGGCGAGCGCTTGATGTCAGACGGCGAATCCGACAACTTGATAGGATTACCCACCGTGAGATAGGGACCCCGGGTCGGATGCGCCACTTCCACAATCGTCCCGGTGGCGCGCAAGGAAGGTTCCTCGGCAAGCTCCTTCATTGAAACAATCGGCCCACAGGGAATATTTTGGGCATTCAGGATATCCATGGCTTCATACTTGTTTTTGGTTTGAGTCCATTCCTCGATCATGGAAAAGCACTGATCCAGTTTCGGCAAGCGCGCCTCGGGAGTTGCCCACTCCGGATCGTCGATCAACTCTTCATGCCCGATTGTTTTCATCCAGGCCGCCCAGACCTGCGGCTGGATAATGACGTAGAGGTAATCGTCGATTCCGCCGGGGGCGCACTTCACTGCCCAGCCTGGCTGACCACCACCTGAGGCATTGCCGGCGCGCGGCACTGACTCGCCGAAGGTGCCGTTTGGGTACTGTGGATATTCTTTCAAAGGGCCACGCTGCAAACGCTGCTGATCACGCAGTTTGACGCGGCACAAATTAAGCACACCGTCCTGCATGGCGCATTCCACGCGCTGTCCTTGACCGCTTTTTTCCCTTTGAAACAACGCTGTGACAATGCCCAGGGCAAGATGGAGCCCGGTACCAGAATCTCCGATCTGGGCACCGGTCACCGTTGGTGGTCCATCCTCGAACCCGGTGGTGCTTGCCGCACCGCCGGCACACTGGGAAACATTCTCGTAGACCTTGCAATCTTGATAGGGACCGGGACCGAAACCCTTGACCGATGCATAGACGAGGCGAGGATTAATCTCATGAATACGCTCCCAGGAAAACCCCATCCGGTCGAGTGCGCCCGGCGCAAAGTTCTCGACCATAACGTCGCACTCTTCAAGCAACCGGGTAAATATTTCCTTGCCTTTAGTATCTTTTGTGTTCAGCGTGATGCTGCGCTTGTTGTGATTCAGCATCGTAAAGTAGAGGCTATCCACATCCGGAATGTCGCGCAGCTGACTGCGCGTAGCATCCCCGACATGAGGTCGTTCAACCTTGATCACATCAGCGCCAAACCATGCCAGCAGCTGCGTACACGTAGGGCCGGATTGCACATGTGTCATATCAAGAATTCGAACTCCACTCAGTGCTTTTTCAGTCATAACATACCTCGAGATTATTTTCAGGCTTGCGGCTTCAGGCAACTCCCCCGGCTGCGCACCTATTTGTACATAGTCTGGGCTTTTGTTCCGGGCGCATACTCTGCAGGATCAACCCAAATATTGATGACCGCCGATTTACCGGTACTCTTGATCGACTCGCGTCCTCGCTGTAATGCCCCGGCGATATCTTCCGGATTACGAACTTCCTCGCCGTAACCACCGAGCATTTCGGCAAACTTGCCATAGGGTATATCTCCCAGCAGGTTGCCGACGTCACCACGTTCCGGCCCATACTTTGTTATCTGGCCATACCGGATCTGGTTCATTGCCGAGTTGTTGCCGATAACCGCGAGATATGGCGCATTGAAGCGATTGGCTGTCTCCATATCGAATGCCGTCATACTAAAGGCGCCGTCGCCGTAATAACACATCACCTCCTTATCAGGACGTGCGAGCTTGGATGCCAGTGCAAATCCGGTACCGACACCAAGCGACCCGAGAGCACCGGGATCCATCCAGTTACCGGGCAAGCGAGGTTGTACTGCCTGGGCACTGATCGTTACTACGTCGCCCCCATCACCTATATAGATGGTGTCGTCGGTGAGGAATTCATTGATTTCCCATGCAACACGGTAAGGATGAATCGGGTTGCGGTCTGACAGGAACAGGGGCATCAACTTTTCGGTTTTCTCCTTTTCCAGGCCCCGAAGCTCGTCGAGCCAGCCATTGCGCCGTTTGGATCCGTTGTCTACGCTGTCTGTCGTCGCATCGAGGACGGCTTTGAGAATGGCGCCAGGATCTCCCACCAGGCCCAGGGAGACGTCGCGATTCTTGCCGACCGTGCGATAATCCATGTCGATCTGAACTACCGTGGCGTCAGCACGCAAGCGTTTGCCGTAACCCATCCGGAAGTCAAATGGTGTGCCGACGATGACCAGGACATCCGCCTTGTTAAACGCATCTCGCCGTGTACGGTGGAAGTGGTGAGGATCTCCCGGCGGAAGAAGTCCGCGCCCGGAGCCGTTGAAGTAGGCGGGAATGTTGAGCTTGCGCACCAGGTCAATCGCCGCCTCATGACCACGACAGGTCCATACCTGGCTGCCTAGCAGAATCGCGGGGCGCTCGGCCTCGACCAGCAGTTTGGCAAGTTTCTCGATGTCTGATGGATCACCGATACTTTTTGTTGACGCACGGTAACGGCCTGGCGCGGGGATCGTCGCCGATTCCAGCGGCACTTCGCGGTCAAGCACATCGCGCGGAATCTCGAGGTAGGACGGCCCGGGCGCGCCTGCATAACATTCCCGTATTGCCATGGAAATCATATCCGCAACACGCTCGGTCGAGCGCACCCCCGCCGCAAACTTGGTAATCGGTTCTGCAACATCCACATGCGGCAAGTCCTGAAGCGAACCCATCTTGTGTTGGGTAAGCGCGCCTTGCCCGCCAATGTACAGCACAGGTGTTTCAGAACGAAACGCGGTTGCAATGCCGGTTAACGAGTTCGTAAACCCCGGTCCTGCCGTGGTAACACAACAGCCCAGCTTGCCGGTCTGACGCGCATAACCGTCAGCAGCATGGGCCGCAACCTGCTCATGCCGTACATCGATGATA
The DNA here is from genome assembly GCA_029864225.1 of Gammaproteobacteria bacterium. GTDB lineage: Bacteria > Pseudomonadota > Gammaproteobacteria > UBA9214 > UBA9214 > CAMYJZ01. Next base: position 3,442 of record JAOTTU010000038.1, read on the forward strand.
CGAATATCCTCATCGATACAGCCGTCATATATATCGATAATATGGCCGCCACAAAGAGTGAAAATCGTATCAACCCCTTCGTTCCTGAGCGCTTTAGCCACAAGATGTCCGCCCGACACGATATCTGCTGCCCTGCTTTTCCTGGCCAGCGTATCCTCTGCCGTGCTGGATACCTTGATTTCTCCTGCGGTTGCCATGGTTCATACCTCCTTCAGAGTTCCAACCTGAATACTCACTTTATTGCCAGTGACGTGCCACGGCTTATTCCAGCCAGTCTACGTAGTCGTTTACATGTTCCTTCAAGTTATTCGTGTGCTCGCGCACATACCGTTCAGATAATTCACCATCCCGCTTTTCCAAAGCCTCGATGATGTGCATATGATCAATAATCGAACCCGTCACCCGCTGACGCTCCCTGATTGTGCGCGAGCGTATTGAATGCATATGGAGGAACAAACTCTCGGCGATTTCTACCAGAAGCCCGCATTTGCTTAATCCGATAATCGCTTGGTGGAAACTGATATTCTTCTCCGAATATTCATCGATATGCGCACTGGCGCCCTCGGAATCCCTGAAGGTTGCGAACATCTTGCGTAAGCCGGCAATCTCTTCATCACTTGCATGCACTGTCGCCATTCGCGCCGCCAGACTCTCCAAAGCGCCCCAGACACAAATCATCTCGAGGATTTCCTTTTTCGTCTTGCGAACCACGAACGTACCCCGGCGGGGAATATTCCGCACCAGCCCTTCCTGCTCCAGCCGCGAGAGCGCCTCACGAATCGGTGTCCGGCTTACTCCAAGTTCTTCTGCCAGCCGCCGTTCGTCCAACCTGGCAGGATCCTCGTCGGTATAGATATCCATCGACGAAATCGCAGCCTTCAATGCCTCGTAAACCTTGTCTTTGAGTACGATATTTGCATTGAGTGGCCGTAATTTGATGGCTGGTTTGGGCATGTCCTGTCTATTAAAGTTAGATCTGGTATACAATATGCCAGATATTCAGTGTGTGCAACTCCCCTGGGCTGATCATCGACGCTTTTCTGCTCGATCAACCCGCGGATCAACACGCCGGGGAAACCCACTCACTCACTGGCACGGTTCGTCATTTTCCGGCATTGCCTGTACGCCGCGCGACGATCAGCTTCTTTCCCACCTTGATCGCCGGCATCAGGAACAGTAACAAGGCAAGCACCATAATGCCTCCCGAAATCGGCCGCTCGAAGAACACCCACACCGATCCGTGTGACTGAAGCAGCGACTGGCGCATAGACGACTCGGCCAGGGGTCCGAGCACAATCGCAAGTACCATCGGCGCCATCGGGTAGTCGAGCTTGCGCATGAGATAGCCGACCACGCCAAACAGCAGCATCAACCACACGTCATGCATATCCTGGGTTGGCGCGTAGCCTCCGACCACGCACAACACGAAGATGATCGGTGCGAGAATAGTGAAGGAAAGCTTCAGCACCCAGACAAATATCGGTATGAAGGCGATATTGAGCACAATCGAGAAAAAGTTCGCCATATACAGGCTGGCAATCAATCCCCAGACGAACTCGGTCTGGTCAACAAACAACCTCGGCCCTGGCTCCAGCCCCCATATCACCATGCCACCGAGAAGAATGGCGGTCGTTGGAGAACCCGGGATCCCCAGCGTCAACATGGGCAGCATTGATCCGGTGCTGGCTGCATTGTTGGCTGACTCCGGGGCAACGACGCCATTGATATTGCCTTTCCCGTAACTTTCCGGGTTTTTGGACATGGTCTTGGCAAAGCCGTAGGCCATTATCGAGCCCGGTGTTGCGCCGGCGGCGGGGAGCAAACCAACAAAAAAGCCGAGAAAAGAACCCATCACGATTGTATTGGCGCTCTTCAACAGTTCCTTGAGGGCATCGAGGATGCGCCGGACCGATACAACCGCTTGACTAACCGATACCTCGCCCTGGCTACTCTCGATTGTCCAGAGGATTTCACCAATACCGTAGATACCAATGGCCAGAACTAGAAAATTAATGCCGTGAAAAAATCCCGGAATGTCTCCGAAGATCAGCCGTGGTTGCCCGCTCATTATATCCAGGCCAACCGCGCTCATTACCAGCCCGATACAGATCGAAAATAATGTCTTTGGAATATCATCACCGCCGAGCCCGATAAAGGTGCCAAATGCCAGCATCATCAGCGCAAATTCCTCGGCCGAACCAAATGCAAGCGCCACGTGGGCGAGTGGCGGGGCAAAAGCGGTGAACAGTAGGATCGATATCGTGCCACCGGCAAACGAAGCCACTGCGGCCGCTACCAGCGCCTTGTCGGCCATGCCCTTTAAGGCGAGTGGGCGGCCATCGAAGGTGGTGGCGACCGCGGTCGAGGCTCCCGGTATCCCCAGCATAATGGAGCTGATCGCACCACCGTACATGGCCCCGTAATAAATCGCCGCCAGAAATATTATCGCTGAAGTAGGCGGCACGATAAACGTTACCGGTAACAGGATCGCCACGCCATTGACGGAACCCAGTCCCGGCATGGCACCGATGAAAAGCCCTACTGCACATCCAACAATAACCAGAAACAGATTCATCGGTTGTAGTGCCACTACAAAACCGTCAAGTAGAAATTGGATTGTCTCCATGCCAAGGCCTCAACGTAAGATCTGCGTTTCGAATTTCTTGCCTGTGTATCCTGCCAATTACATCCGCGGACGCACAGCTACATGAAAATGTCGTACAGGGGATAAAACAACGTCTCGGTAGCGCCTTTCGGCAACGTAATATGCAAAAGGATCTCAAAGAAAAAGAACGTAATAACCGGGGCTGCAAGTGCCAGCGTCATGGTCTTGGCCCACGAATGTCGACCCAGAAATCGCATATAGAAAACAAAAAAGAGCGGCAGCGCACCATACACCCCGATGAAGTATATGGACCCGACCATCGTTACCAGGGCCCCGATGACCAATAGGACCAGCGTCAGTGAACGACTGTCGAAAAAGGGTTCTGATGACCGTGACTGCGGTGTGGTTCGCCTGAACCAGCGGACAATTATCCACACCGTGCAAATAAGCATCGCGAATGACAACCAGAACGGGAACGAACCGCCTCCCGGCCCCCTGCCGGGCACCCACCCGATAGGAAGTTTTGCGCTCATCCACATAAGGTAAGCGGAGAAAATCGCCATGGCAATGGCCATCAAAAGTTCAGCACGTCGCATGGCGATCTCCTCCCCTCCTATGTGGCTTTACTCAGTTCAACTACCCTGATGATCACCTGCTACTTGATTTCTCCGATTTCCTTGAGCAGCTTTCTGTGGTTGGCAATCCCTACCTTCCAGTACTCCTCGAGCTCATTACCGGTGATAAAACTGCCAAGCAGACTCTTCTTCTTTTTATATTCCTGCCACTCTTCCGAGTTGTATACCTTGGTGAACACCCCGCGGTAGAAATCTGCCGCCTCGTCGCTCATCCCCGGTGCACCGACAACGCTACGCTGCATGTAGTAGGCATTCGGATGCCCCAGCTCCTCCATTGTGGGGACGTCCGGAAACATCTCCAGCCGATCCTTGGTAAAAGCGGCGATAGGCACAACATTTCCGGCCTGATAAAACCCGAGCGCCTCAGATGGATTGTTGACGGTTGAGTCGGCGTGCTTGCCGGCCAGTTGCTTTGCAACATCACCGCCGCCCTTGAAGGGTACATAGGTAATGCTCAGACCGTAGGTCGTATTCAGGAAGTTGGTCAGAAGCTCGTCTTCCTGTGCCTTGCCCGTGCCGGCCATTATCCAGTCTTTACCCTTGGCCTTGGCTGCTGCCACAAACTCATCCATGGTTTTAATGCCTTTATCCTTGTGTACCCACAGCAGGAAAGTATCCTCTGCCATTCGTGCGATAGGAGTAAAACTAAGCGAATCAATCCCAATGCCCGGTTGACGCAGCGGGGTTGTATAGAAGCTGTTCAGTGTAACCATGATGGTATGGTCGTCACCAGTCTTGCTCTTGAGATGCACCAGCGCCTCGGCCCCGGAGCCACCCGCCTTGTTGACCGGAATGAACGGCTTGGGCGAAATATCGTGCTTCTCTATGATGGTTTGCATCAGGCGGGCCATCTTATCCGCCCCGCCACCCGGGCCCGCCATAATGACGAATTCAACCGGTTTCCTTGGCTGCCAATCAGCTGCCACAGCATTCGTTGCAAAGGCAACGGCCGCAGCGATTAATATGAAGTTCAATATTACTGGCTTACGCGCTACGTTCATTTCATCATCCTCCGTTTTTCTTTTAACAGAAGCCCGACCAATACAGATCACTGCCCAGGCATGCGTACACCAAACACCCATGAGTTATCTGGGTAGCTCAGTATTTTGTATACAAATACTATCATCACCAATGATACACATATAAAGCATTTTAATGAACTCTGGGCCCGGAACTCCGAATCTTAAACCCGAATCAGGCCGAATCTGTCAAGAAATCAAAGCGAAATCCTCTCTTTCCAGTCGCCCAGTGCGCCGGCCATCGTCGCGCCAATGGTGCCCGGAGATTCGGCAATATGGACACCTGCACTTCGTAAAGCCACAATCTTGGCCTCCGCGTGTCCGGTACTGTGTTCGATAATCGCACCGGCGTGACCCATGCGGCGCCCCGCGGGCGCGTGGCGACCGGCAACGTAGGCAACCACCGGTTTTTTACTTTTATGCTGCTGCAGGTAGTCCGCCGCCTGCTCTTCTGCTATGCCTCCAATCTCGCCAATCAATACAATACCTTCAGTCTCCGGATCCGCCATAAACAACTCCAGGCAATCGCAGAATGTCATCCCCTGAATCGGGTCTGCGCCAATGCCGATACAGGTTGACTGACCAAGTCTGTTCCCGGTTGTCTGTGCCACCGCTTCATAGGTGAGCGTCCCCGCGCGGGAAACAATACCGATTCTGCCGCGACGGAAAATGCCTCTGGGCATAATGCCGATCATGCACTCACCGGGCGTGACAATCCCTGGACAATTGGGGCCAATAAGTCGCGAACTGGAAGTTTCCAGAACACGTTTAATACGGACCATATCCAGGACCGGAATGCGTTCCGTGATACAAACGATCAGGGGCAGGCCGGCATCTATCGCTTCTTGAATAGCATTTGCGGCAGTCGCCGGCGGTACGAATATCATACTTGCGTCCGCACCGGTCTCACTCACAGCCTCTTTGACGCTATCGAAAACCGGTAAGCCCAAGTGTCGTGTACCACCCTTGCCAGGTCGCACACCGCCGACCAACCGGGTACCGTCGGCGATCGCCTGTTCCGCATAGTAGGTCCCCTGCCGGCCGGTGATGCCCTGACAGATAACCCTGGTTTCAGCGTCGACCAATACCGCCATAGTCCATCTCCTCTCGGCACTCACGGGCCCGGCCCGGAACTATCCCGCAGTGCGATCAATGGTTTCGTCTTTCCTTGTCAGCAACCCTTGAACCCGTTGCCACCACTTTTGCTGTGCACTCAACCTGGCCTCGGTCGCCGCCTTGACGACTTTCTCTGCAGCGTCGGCGAAATCCTCTGCAAAGGTAATCACCAGCCCGGAATCCCTGAGCCTGTCTCTGGCAGAATCGGCATTTATGCCGGCCAGTCGCACGATCAGCGGTACACGTACGGGGAATTCCCTGGCCGCCATGATTATGCCATCGGCAATAGTGTCGCAGCGCATGATGCCACCGCCAAAGACGTTAACCAGAATTGCCTCAACACCCGGATCAGACAGAATCAGACCGAACGCATACTTTACGCGCTCGAACTCCACGGCTGGGGGCACATCGAGAAAGTTTGCCGGCTCTCCGCCATAGAACTTGACTGCATCGAGCGTAGCCAATGCGAGTCCGGCGCCACTGGCGAGACAACCGATGTTGCCATCGAGCTTGACATAATTAAGGCCATGCTGTGTTGCATCCAGTTCGCCCCATCGCAGTTCATCATCATCATCACGCTGTGCATGAATATCTTCATGCCGAAACATTGCGTTGTCGTCAAATGTCATGGTCGCGTCCATGGCGATCACTTCACCTGCAGCAGTGATCCCCAGAGGATTAATCTCAATCAGCGATGCATCCAGGTTCATAAACATCGCATACATCACCAGCATGACCCGTACTGTCTCATCTGTCTGCTCATCCGTGAGCTCAAGTGCTGTAGCAATTTCACGTGCAGCATCCTGCTGCAAACCCTCGAGAGGGTCGATGGCGAGTTTCAGGACTGACTCGGGAGAGCGTGATGTTATTGATTCGATATTTACACCGCCCTCGGCGAGGGCGATCAGCATCACCCGGCTTGTCCGGCGATCCACCAGCATCCCGAGATAGAGTTCACGCTGCACTTCGCACACTTGCTCGACATAAAGCAGGTTCACTGTTCTCCCGGCTGGACCAGTCTGATCCGTAACCAGCACGTGCCCGAGCATTTCCTGCGCCGCATTACGCACGTCTTCAATCGAGCCAACGAAGCGGATACCGCCCTGCGCCTCCTGATTGCCCACGAAATGACCGGCTCGACGTCCGCCGGCGTGAATCTGTGCCTTGATTACCCATGCGGATCCATTCAACTCCCGGGCAACGCTGGCGGCCTCGTCCGGCGTTGACGCAACACCGCCTCGCGGAATGCGAATGCCGTTTTTTTCCAGTAGTTGCTTGGCTTGATATTCGTAGACTTTCATCTCAGGCTACTTCCAGGATCTCCACACGCGCAGCACAGAACTTGAACTCGGGTATCTTGCCGAACGGATCGAGCGCCGGATTGGTAAGCACGTTGGCCGCTGCCTCTGCATAGCAGAACGGAATAAAAACCACGCCCTCCGGTACCGCGTTATCCACTCGCGCCTTCAACTCGATAGAGCCGCGCCGTGTTGCTACCCTTATCCTGCTACCTGGCTGGATATTCAATCGGGAAAGATCCCGGGGCGACAGGCTGGCCACTGCTTCCGGTTCGATTGCATCAAGCACTGTGGCTCGCCTCGTCATGGCGCCTGTATGCCAATGCTCCAGCTGTCGGCCAGTGGTCAGGACCATGGGGTATTCTTTGTCAGGCAGTTCGGCGGGAAGAATAATATTGGCCGGTACCAGCCTGGCACGGCCGGTCTGTGTGGGAAAATGGTCGCCGAAGACGATCTCAGTGCCGGGTTTGTCCGGCGCCTCGCACGGGTAGGTAACAGAATCCTCGACGTCCACGCGATCCCAGCTAATATTATTCAGTGATTGCATGACGTTCGTCATCTCGGCAAACACATCGCGCGGCTGGCTGTAATTCCAGTCACAACCAATACGACGTGCTATCTCCTGGGTAATCCACCAATCCTCGCGTGCTTCTCCGGGCATCGCGAGCGCCTTCCTGCCCCGCTGCACCTGGCGATTGGTATTGGTCACCGTACCGTCCTTTTCCGGCCAGGCGGAGGCGGGTAGCACAACGTCGGCATGGAAAGCAGTTTCCGTCAGGAAAATATCCTGAACCACCAAATGCTCCAGTTTAGCCAACGCCGCGCGCGCGTGCTCGACATTCGGATCGGACATGGCGGGATTTTCACCCATGATATACATCCCCTTGATTTGCCCCGCGTGGATAGCACCCATTATTTCCACGACAGTCAGGCCTTTGTCCGGGTCCAGCGCGGTGCCCCATGCATTCTCGAATCGCTGGCGCACATCAGGTAGATCGACCAGCTGGTAGTCGGGGAACATCATTGGGATCAATCCGGCATCGGACGCCCCTTGTACGTTATTCTGTCCACGCAGCGGATGCAAGCCCGCACCCGGTCGACCTACTTGCCCGGTGATCAGTGCAAGTGCAATCAGGCAACGTGAGTTATCCGTTCCGTGACTGTGCTGGGATATCCCCATACCCCAGAAGATAAGGGCCGCCTTTGCCTTTGCGTAGGTACGCGCCACCGTGCGTATCGTCTCGGCATCGATGCCGCACACCGGTGCCATCGACTCCGGGGTGAAATCCACGATGTGGTTCTTAAAGGATTCAAAGCCCTCTGTATGGGCGTCCACGTAGGCTTTGTCGTAGAGCGTCTCTGTGACGATAACGTTCAGCATGGCATTAAGCAATGCGACATCGCTCCCGGGCCTGAACTGCAGCATATGGGTAGCATGACGCTTCAGCGCCATGCCACGGGGATCTATTACGATCAACGTACCGCGTTTCGCAAATTGCTTGAAATAGGTGGCCGCTACGGGATGGTTTTCGGTTGGGTTGGCACCAATTACGATAACGACGTCCGAGTCCTTGACGGCATTAAAGGGTGCAGTAACCGAACCCGAGCCGATGCACTCCAGCAGGGCCGCCACTGAGGACGCGTGACAGAGGCGGGTGCAGTGGTCGACGTTATTGGTACCGAAACCGGTACGCACCAGCTTCTGGAAAAGGTAAGCCTCCTCGTTGGAGCATTTTGCTGACCCGAATCCGGCCAGTGCACCGCCACCGTTGCGATCCCGGATCGCCATGAGCCCCTTGGCTGCGAGGTCCAGTGCCTCGTCCCAGCCGGCTTCCCTGAAATGGCTCCAGGGATTGCCCGGATCCAGGTCGATGTCACCACTCTTTGGGGCGTCATCGCGACGAATGAGTGGCTTCGTTAATCGATGCGGGTGCTTGACATAATCAAAACCAAACCGACCTTTGACACACAGGCGGTTTTCGTTTGACGGTCCACTGCGTCCCTGCACTGCGACGATGTCGTTGTCTTTTACCTGATAGGTAATCTGGCATCCGACACCACAATAGGGACAAACGCTCGCGACTTCGGTAAACGGGCCGGCTATGCCAACACCCTGCTTATCCACGCGTGTCGCCTCCATGAGCGCCCCGGTTGGACAGGCCTGAACACACTCACCACAGGCAACACAAGTGCTTTGGGCCATCGGGTCATCAAAATCGAACACGATTTTTGCGTTATGCCCGCGATACGCCATTCCGATCACATCGTTGACCTGCACTTCGCGACAGGCACGCACACATAAATTGCACTGGATACAAGCATCCAGTGCCACGTGCATGGCGGGGTGGCTCGGATCCGGTGCTGGTACAGCCCGCATGGGAAATCGGCTTGAGCTGACACCCTGATGATCGGCCCACTGCCACAGCTGAGAGCCGCTGTCGTGCGCAACGTCCCGCCCGGGCTGGTCCGCAAGCAGCATTTCCATGACCATGCGCCGGGCTGTCGTGGCCCGCTGATTGGCGGCGCTGACTTTCATGCCCTCGGTCGGCTTCCGCAGACAGGAGGCCGCCAGCACCCGTTCACCTTCGATCTCCACCATGCAGACCCGGCAGTTGCCGTCCGGGCGGTAGCCTGGTTCTGGTGAGTAGCACAGGTGCGGAATATCAATTGCGTGACGCTTTGCGACCTGCCAGATCGTTTCATCCGGCAGGGCCTCGACGTCCCTCCCATCGAGCGTAAAACGGATCTGTTTACTCATGAGAGGTCCTCACGAAAATACCCGAGCACCGAGTTAATGGGGTTGCCGGCAGCCTGACCCAGTCCGCAGATCGATGCATCTGCCATGGTTTTGCTTAATTCTTTCAGCAGGTCAATGTCCCACTTATCCTCAGACATCAGCTTGACTGCCTTTTCGGTTCCGACGCGGCAGGGTGTACACTGGCCACAGCTCTCATCCTCAAAGAAGCGCAGCAGATTGAGGGCCACATCCCGCATATTATCCCGCTCGCTGAATACCACTATTGCGGCAGACCCGATGAAACAGCCGTATTGCTCGAGCGTCCCAAAGTCGAGTGGCTCATCGGCTAACGAGGCGGGGAGTATGCCGCCCGACGCCCCGCCAGGCAGATAAGCTTTCAGAGTATGGCCGTCCTGCATGCCCCCGCAGAATTCATCAATCAACTCCCTGACCGTAATGCCCGCCGGTGCCAGCTTGACTCCGGGTTCTTGCACCCGACCGGAGACGGAAAAGCTTCGCCACCCCTTGCAGCCATTGCGTCCCGCTCCGGTAAACCACTCCGGTCCACGCTCCAGGATCTCGGGTATCCAGTATAGCGTCTCCACGTTATTCTCAAGGGTAGGACGGCCGAACAGGCCGGTTTCGGCAATGTAGGGTGGCCGATTACGGGGCAGGCCACGCTTGCCTTCGATGGATTCAATCATCGCCGATTCTTCGCCACAAATGTATGCGCCAGCCCCGCGACGCAGTTCCACTCTTACATTGCCAAGCAGGCCTGCAGCATCAACCTTAGCCAGCTCCTTTATCAACAGCTCCCTCACTGCCGGATATTCATCGCGCAGGTATACATAACAGGCATTCGCAGCCACCACCCCTGCCCCGATCAGCATACCTTCGATGAACTGGTGCGGGTTTCGCTCCAGGTAGTAGCGATCCTTGAAGGTTCCCGGCTCGCCCTCATCTGCATTGACTGCCATCAGGCGCGGCCCGGGATAATCTCGCACGATCTTCCACTTGCGGCCAGTCGGAAATCCCGCGCCGCCGAGCCCCCGCAGAGCGGAGTGTTCCAGAGCAGTAATAATATCGTCTGCCGAACGTTTGCCGGAGCGATACTCGCCCAGCAACCGGTAACCACTCTTCGCTACATAAGCGTCATAATCAATATAATCGGGGAGTTCTGGATGTATTCGTTTTTCTTTGATCGCATCGACTACCGATGCAACATTTGCCTGGCCCATATGGTTGTGTCCAACCTCGACCACCGGCGCCGTGTCGCAACGCCCCATGCAGGGCGCACGAATCACGCGCACATTACCCTCACTTAGCCTGGCAACATCCGCCAACAATGCCTGTGCTCCGGCCAACTCACACGAAATGCTGTCGCACACCCGGACGGTAAGCGGTGGTGGCGGTGATTCTCCTTCCTTCACTACATCAAAATGCGCATAAAAGGTTGCGACCTCGTACACCTCGGCGAGCGCCAGGTGCATCTCCTGCGCCAGCGCAGCGAGGTGGGTCGCTGACAAACAGCCAAAGCGATCCTGGATCAAATGGAGATATTCAATCAGGAGGTCGCGACGCCTTGAACGGCCCGTCAGCAGGTCTTGAACTTCAAACAACGCAGCAGGGTTTACCTGACGCCCTTTGGGCGTCTTTCCAGTTCTTCTCTTTCCCGCTCCAGGATGACCGCGCTTCCTGATTGACTGATACGGGTTTGTCATCATCTACCCCTGTTTGCCTGAGTGGGGGCACTGGCGAACCAGCGGGCGATCATTGCCGCCTGCGAGGTCAGCCCCCCAGTGCCTGTTTCAGAGTTATTCCGAGTATCGCGGGCGAGTCAGCCACATGAACACCGGCACTCTTCAAGGCTTCGATCTTTTCCTCCGCACCACCTTTTCCGCCCGCAATGATGGCACCGGCATGACCCATGCGACGGCCTGGCGGTGCAGTCACACCGGCAATAAAACCCACT
>JAOTTU010000039.1 GCA_029864225.1 Gammaproteobacteria bacterium
GGTGGCATTCTCGTTAACCCGGTTGCCACTGGCGAAACCGTGCATCTGGTTCTCGACGTACTTGGCATGCTGACCGCGCAGGGCCGGATAGTTCGCGGCGGGGTTACCGCTACCGTTCGGGCCATGGCATCCCATGCAGGGTGCGATACCACTTTGAGCGTTGCCGCTGCGGTAGATGCGTTCACCAAATTCGACCAGTTCGGGGTCGGCGGCACCGATGGTCGCCTTCTGGCTGGCGTAATAGGCAGCGAGATCCATACGGTCCTGCTCGGAAAGACTGGCGACCATGCCTTTCATGATCGAGTTGTCACGTTCACCGTCACCGAAGTAGTACAGTTGCTTGACCAAATAGCCTTCATGCTGGCCGGCCAGCTTGGGCCACTCGGGATTGACACTGTTGCCATCGACGCCGTGGCAGGCAGCACAACTGGCCGATTTGGCCTTTCCGGCTTCCGCATCACCAGCCGCCTGGGCCGTCGTCGCCGCAAAAAATGAAAGCAATCCTATGGTTAGATAAAGCCAGTTTTTCATAGCAGACCTACTCCTGTCTCCGCTTGCACGCCGGGTACGTGCCCGGTAATTAGACTCTGGATCATGCTGCGGGGCAGGCGCCACACGCATGACGGCAAAATGGGCGTCTTGTATAGCAGCCAGACGACAGAGGGTCAACCACAAGGCATAGTCGACGCGTCATGGCCGCTGCTTGTATCGCGGGTTTTCATTCCGGCCAGAGTCGAGCCCCTATATTGTACGAAGGATTCGTTTTCAGGGGCTGTCTGGCAAAGCTGATTGGGCGATCGTACGAAAAACCATAGCCATTGCTAAGGTTTGAGGGGGATCGTTCAATCGGTAAAGCCAGAGGGATCCTGAAATCGAATCGGTACACACTGTCACCTGCCAGCACACACAAGAAAGCCTTTTGAGTGTACGATTACTATAAAATAATTGGTTAAAATGGCGCCTTCGCGCAATTTAGGGGCCATTCTAATGCCCTGAATGGACCGTCATCCGGCGTGTGCCACAGCCCATTAAACATGAAAAATCGCTATCAGCACGTTCGCTTCCTGCTCAGCGCCCCCGATGAGGCACATGCCCCACCGGATAGCGGCCTCGAGGTCGCATTTGCCGGGCGCTCCAATGCCGGCAAATCCAGTGCCCTGAATGTGATTACTGGCCAGAAGGCCCTGGCCCGGACCAGCAAGACACCGGGCCGTACCCAGCAAATCAATTTCTTCAGCCTCGATGAGCAGCGGCGACTGGTCGATCTGCCCGGCTACGGCTATGCCAAGGTCGCGCGCAACATCAAGAACCAGTGGCAACGACACATCGCCGGCTACCTGGAGACCCGTCGCTGCCTCCAGGGCGTGATCCTGCTAATGGATATCCGTCATCCGCTCAAGGAGTTCGACCGGCAGCTGCTGGAATGGTGTCACATCGCGGGACTACCCGCACACGTCCTGCTCACCAAGGCCGACAAGCTCAAGCGTGGCCCGGCACAGGCGGCACTGCTGCAGGTACGCAAGCACCTCGCCGAGCATTATTCCGCTGCTTCTGTGCAACTGTTCTCGGCCCTGACCCGAGTCGGGGCTGACGAGGCACGCGCGATCCTGGACCTTTGGCTGGCTATCGAACCGGAATAACGACATTACGATGCAAATAGCAGCAGAAATATAATAAATAAGGTTATTTAGCATCTTTTAGCAGCAGTTCACGACAAATTGATTCGAAATTCGCCGCCGGTCACGCCAGAAAAAAAACCCCGGCAAAGGGGGAGGATGCCGGGGTCTACAAAACACCCGATCCCGTGGGACCAGGTAGGAGGAATGCCCGCTCAGGGAGGGAGCGGGTGAACGCCCTAGCGCTCAATGTCTGTGACTGCAGGTCGAACAAAAGGTTCACCGGGACCGGGATCGCATCCGTCAGAAAAACGCACATACAGGCCGCCTGTGTCAGTGCGCCTCGTCCCAGTTACTGCCCACCCCGATATCCACCAGCAGCGGCACCTTCAGCTCAGCCGCGCCTATCATGGCCTCCCTGATGGGGGTACGCGCCTGTTCGACATCCGCCGCGGCGATCTCGAAGACCAGTTCATCATGCACCTGCATGATCATGGTGATATCCAGCGCGTGCTGCGAGCCGATCCAGTCATGCAAGTGGATCATGGCGCGCTTGATAATGTCCGCGGCCGTCCCCTGCATGGGCGCATTGATGGCAGTACGCTCCGCTGCGGCCCGCCGTTGCGGGTTGCGCGCATTGATATCGGGCAGGTAGAGCCGGCGCCCAAACACGGTGTCGATATAGCCGAGGTCCCGTGCCTGTTCACGCGTGGCCTCCATGTAGTCCCTCACCCCGGGGTAGCGTTCGAAGTACAGGTCGATGTATTCCTGGGCCGCGCCGCGCGCGATCCCCAACTGGCGCGCCAGCCCAAAGGCCGACATGCCATAGATCAGGCCGAAGTTGATCGCCTTCGCGGAACGCCGTTGTTGCCCCGTGACCTGCTCGGGCGCCACCCCGAATACCTCCGCCGCCGTGGCCCGGTGCACGTCCGCACCGGTGGCGAAGGCCTTTAGCAGGCCGTCGTCCGAAGACAGGTGCGCCATGATGCGCAGCTCGATCTGGGAATAGTCCGCGGCCAGCATGCGGTAGCCCGGCCGCGTCACAAAGGCCTGGCGAATGCGTCGGCCCTCCTCGGTGCGCACCGGGATGTTCTGCAGGTTCGGGTCCGAGGATGACAGGCGACCGGTGGCGGCCACTGCCTGGTGATAGGAGGTATGCACGCGCCCGGTAGCGGCGCACACCTGTTCCGGCAGGCGGTCGGTGTAGGTCGACTTGAGCTTGCTGAAGGAGCGGTACTCCAGGATCAGGCGCGGCAGCGGGTAATCCAGCGCCAGTTCCTGCAGGACCGACTCTGCGGTGGACGGCGCCCCCTTGGGTGTCTTGGCCAGCACCGGCAATTGCAGCTTGTCGAACAGGATCTCCTGGATCTGCTTGGGTGAGCCCAGATTGAATGGCTGACCGGCCTCGCGTTGCGCCTCCTGTTCGATCTCCACAATGCGACCTGCCAGCTCCCGGCTCTGCCGGGCCAGCATGTCGGTGTCGATGGCAACACCGGCACGCTCCATGTCGGACAGTACGGTCAGCAGCGGCAGTTCGATCTCGTTGTAGATCTTCTCCAGGCCCGGTTCGGCCACCAACTTCGGCCAGATGGCCTGATGCAGGCGCAGAGTGATGTCCGCGTCCTCTGCGGCATAGGGGGCGGCTGCCTCCAGCGGCACCTCGTTGAAACCCAGCTGGTTGACGCCCTTCCCGGCCACCTCCTCGTAGCTGATGGTCTTATGGCCCAGGTACTTCAGCGCCACCGAATCCATGTTGTGGCGCGTCGCCGTGCTGTCGATGACATAGGACTCCAGCATGCTATCGAAGCGCATACCTGAAAGAGTAATATCATGATTGGCCAAGACGTTACGATCATATTTAAGGTTATGCCCAATTTTTTTGTATTCTGTACTTTCTAATATCGGCCGCAACCGCGCCAGCACCGTGTCACGATCCAGTTGGTCCGGGGCACCGGGGTAGTCATGCGCCAGCGGCACGTAAGCGGCCTCACCCGCGCTGACGGCAAATGACACCCCGACGATGCGCGCCACCATGTAATCGAGGCTGGTGGTCTCGGTGTCCATGGCGAACTCCCCGGCCGCCTCCAGCCGCGCCAGCCAGTCCTCGAACCGCGCCTCTGTCAACACGGTTTCGTAATGGCTTTCCGGGACCGCGCCGACATCCGCTCCGGCGTCCGCGGCGGCAGCTGCCGGTTCCCTGCCGAGCTGGTCCAGCCAGCGGCTGAATTCAAGACGGGTATAGCATTCGCGCAACTGCTTTAGATCCGGCTGCCCGGGCTGCAGATCGAGCGGCCCGCTCCCCAGCTCGACGTCACAGCGAATGGTGGCCAACTGGCGCGACAGTGCCAGGGTCTCGAGATGGTCACGCAGGCTTTCACCGACCTTCCCCTGGATCTCGCCGGCGTGTGCGATCACCCCGTCCAGCGAGCCATAAGTGCTGAGCCATTTGGCCGCCGTCTTGGGCCCGACCTTGGGCACGCCCGGGATGTTGTCGGAGCTGTCGCCCATCAGGGCCAGCAGATCCACAATGGATTCCGGCGGCACCCCGAACTTGTCCCGTACGCCCTCCGGGTCGAGCACACTGCGCGACATGGTATTCACCAGGGTGACATGCTTATCCACCAGCTGTGCCATGTCTTTGTCCCCGGTCGATATCACGGTCTCCATTCCCAGTGCACTCGCCTGCTGAGCCAGGGTGCCGATGACGTCATCGGCCTCGACACCGGGCACCTGCAACAGCGGCAGTCCCAGCGCCTGCACCAGCACGTGCAGGGGCTCGATCTGCGCGGCCAGCTCATCCGGCATCGGCGGCCGGTTGGCCTTGTACGCGGCAAACAGGTCATCGCGGAAGGTCTTGCCGCGTGCATCGAACACCACGGCCATATACTCCGGCTGGTATTCGGCCACCAGGCTGCGCAGCATATTGATGACGCCGTAGACCGCGCCGGTCGGCTCACCGCGCGAATTGGTCAGTGGTGGCAGGGCATGAAACGCGCGGTAGAGATAGGACGATCCGTCAACCAGCACAAACGGTTTGGTATTTTTATCATTCATATGTAAACCTGGTTGCCGGCCGCCCGCACAGTGTCCCGGCTACCGATTCAGAACGGGCGAACATGGTATCATCAAAGCCGTTTTAATCTCTTTTTTTATAGATATCACTGCCTTGATCAGGATACCCGCTCTCGATGACCATGCATAAAGATTCCCGGCTCAAGAACCACGGCACCCTGCCAAAAGACGACTCGCAACTGACCCGTGAGTCCTGGAAGATTTTCCAGATCATGGCCGAATTTGTGGAGGGCTTCGAGCGGCTGGCCCAGGTCAAGCCCTCGGTCAGTGTGTTCGGCTCCGCCCGCACCTTGCCCGACCATCCCCATTACAAGCTGGCCGAAGAAATCTGCCTGGCGCTGTCGAATGCCGGCTTTGCGGTGATCAGCGGCGGCGGACCGGGCATCATGGAGGCCAGCAACAAGGGGGCCTTTGCCGGAAAATCACCCAGCATCGGTCTGAACATCCAGCTGCCGATGGAACAGTCCGGCAACAAGTACCAGGACATCGGGCTCAATTTCCGCCACTTCTTCTCACGCAAGGTGATGTTCGTCAAGTATGCCTCGGCCTACGTGGTATTGCCGGGTGGTTTCGGCACCCTGGACGAACTCGCGGAGATCCTCACCCTGGTGCAGACCAACAAGACGCGACGCATCCCTATCATCCTGGTGGTATCCGGGTTCTGGACCGGCCTGCTCGACTGGTTCAAGCACACCCTGGTCACCGAGGGCACCATCTCTGCAGAGGACCTCGACCTGTTCAAGGTACTGGACAAGCCGCAGGAGGTCGTGGATGCTATCTTCGACTACTATGAACATATCAGCTTTGAACCATCGCAACAGGAACAGGAAAAGCTGCTTGAACTCTGAATTGATCGCAGGAATTACACCGTGAAAATAATGCTGCTCGCCTTGATGCTATGCATACCACTGGCGCTCCCCGCGGCGGACCCGGTGCTCGAACCCCTGCCCGATACGAGCGCGCCGCCGACCGGTCTCAGCGAGGCCGATGAACTGGAGCCCGAAGTCACCATCATCAAGCGGGATAAAGAAACCATTCACGAATACCGCGTCAACGGTCAGCTCTACATGGTCAAGATCGAACCGCGTAACGGTCCGCCCTACTACCTGATCGACAAGGACGGTGACGGCTCGCTGGAATCACGCTACAACAAGCTCGAGCCGGCGCTGCTGGTACCGAGTTGGATGATCTTCCGCTGGTAATCACCCGGGCCCGCCCGCAACCTGGCCCGTGCGTCCGTCTTTAGCCATGTCGCGTGCGCTGAATTCGCATCCCCGTCTCATGCACCGCCCGCACCGGGTTAATGGCTGATCTGGTTTGCTGCGGGAGGCCGGCAACATGTATGAAAAACTCCACGCACTCGCCCGAGGCCTGGACAGTCTCGCTGAACTAACCGGGCGCCTCATTGCCTGGCTGACACTGGGGACGGTGCTGATCACCTTTGCCGTGGTCGTCCTGCGCTATGTCTTCCAGACCGGCTCCATTGCCCTGCAGGAATCCATTTCCTACCTGCATGCCGCGGTCTTCATGCTGGGTGCCGCCTACACCCTGAAGCACGATGGCCATGTGCGTGTCGATATCTTTTACCGCGCCCTCACGCCGCGCGGCAAGGCCTGGATTAACCTGCTGGGCACGCTGTTGCTGCTGACGCCGGTCTGCGCATTCATCCTATACAGCAGCTGGGAATACGTTGCCGTGTCCTGGTCCATGCGTGAAGCCTCCCAGGAGGCCGGCGGGCTGGACGCGGTATTCCTGTTGAAGACAGCCATCCCGCTGATGGCCGCATTGTTGCTGCTGCAGGGGCTTTCCATGGTACTGCACAGCATCCTGCTGCTGGCCGGCTGGCGACCGGATACTGACAGCGGCACTGCCGGACTGGACCGGGAACTGTGATCATGCGAGCGGGCATCGGGACACAGACACGATGATATCGCTGCTGCTGTTTGTGGTCGTCTGCCTGTTGCTAATGACAGGCTTCCCGGTGGCGTTCACACTGGCGGGCAGCGCGCTCGGCTTTGCCTTCATCGGGCAACTGACGGGCAGCTTCGACAGTGCCTTCCTCGCGGCCCTGCCCAACCGCCTGTACGGCATCATGACCAACCTCACCCTGATCGCCGTTCCGCTGTTCGTGTTCATGGGTGTGATGCTGGAACGCTCGCGCGTGGCCGAAAACCTGCTCGATACTATGGCGGCACTGTTCGGGCGACTGCGCGGCGGACTGGGTCTTTCAGTCATCCTGGTCGGCATGCTGCTGGCCGCCAGCACCGGTATCGTCGGCGCCACCGTGGTGACCATGGGACTGCTATCACTGCCAACCATGCTGCGCCGTGGTTATGACCCGCGCATCGCGGCCGGCACCATCTGCGCGGCCGGCACCCTCGGCCAGATCATCCCGCCCTCCATCGTACTGGTGCTGCTGGGGGATGTACTGTCCTCCGCCTACCAGCAGGCACAGCTCGACATGGGCGTGTTCTCCCCTGATACCGTCTCGGTCGGCGACCTGTTCAGCGGCGCCCTCCTGCCCGGACTGATACTGGTCAGCCTCTATCTCGCCTACCTGGCCATCACGGCCGCGCTGCGCCCCGCGACCATGCCGGCCATCACCGACGCGGAGCAGGAATCGCTTTCCGACGGCGCCCTGCTGCAACAGGTGCTGCGGGTCCTGTTGCCGCCTCTGCTGCTGATCGTTGCTGTGCTGGGTTCCATACTGGCGGGTATCGCCACACCGACGGAAGCGGCCTCGGTGGGCGCCATGGGCGCCATCCTGCTGGCCGTCGCACAGGGACAGTTCAACCTTGGTATGTTGCGTGAGGTCATGCGCAGCACCACACGGGTCACCTGCATGGTGTTCATGATCCTGATCGGGGCCTCGGTATTCTCGCTGGTTTTCCGTGGCTTCGGTGGCGACGTAATCGTGGCCGAACTGCTGCACAACCTGCCGGGCGGCGCGCTGGGTGCGATGCTGGCGGTGATGCTGCTGATGTTTCTGCTCGGTTTCGTGCTCGATTTTATCGAGATTACCTTCGTGGTGGTCCCCGTCGTCGGGCCGGTGCTGCTGTCCATGGGACTGGACCCTGTGTGGCTGGGGATCATGATCGCCCTCAACCTGCAGACCTCGTTCCTGACGCCGCCCTTCGGGTTCGCCCTGTTCTACCTGCGCGGCGTGGCGCCGGCGCAAGTCACAACCACACAGATCTATCAGGGGGTTATGCCTTTCATCGGGCTGCAGTTGTTCATGCTGATCATCCTGGCGCTATGGCCGCAACTGGCCACCTGGCTGCCCGGAATCATCTATGCAAACTGATGGTCCTGGCCGTGACAATTCGGCCGGATTTATGAGAGTATCCGGCCTTCAGTACTGCAAACGAGGTTCACAATGACAACATCAACCCGGATCTTGCTTGTTTCACTGCTGTTCGTCGCCCAGCTCGGCCCGGCACAGGCTGCCGGCGATCGCTGGGTCGACACGATCTCCCTCAGCGTGGGCACAGACGATAATTCCATCGATGCGAATGTATTCCGGCTCGGTATCCAGAACCGCTGGAACCGGACGTTGTTCAACGGGGGCGCCTGGTTCGTCGGCGGCTACTGGGACGTGTCACTGGCCTACCTGGAGTCGGATGTCGACAACAGCGACCTGTACGAAGTCGGTGTCACGCCGGTATTGCGCCTGCAGCGCGATGCCGACCTGTCCAGCGGGATCAGCCCGTTCTCCGAGATCGGCATCGGTGCCCACCTGCTGTCGGAGACCCGGCTCGGCGGCCACGACCTTGATACCGCCGTCCAGGTCGGCTCCCACCTGGGCATCGGCCTGGGCTTTGGGGACAAGGGCCGCTACGAACTGACCTACCGGTTCCAGCACCTCTCGAATGTCGATTTCGGTGACGACAACGACGGTGTCGATTTTCACCTGCTCAAGTTCGCCTACAACTTCGAGTAGGCCGTATCCGAATCAGCCGGCGCGCACGTTCAGGTAGGCGCGCTCGGAGATGTCGTGCCAGGCCTCCACCTGGTCGCGGAACTGCCTGAATGACGCATACACCTTGCCGGACAGCGGGTCTTCTTCCGCGACCTCCGCCACCACTGCATCCGAAAGTTCCCGCAGTCGCTCGAGCACGGCATCAGGCAGGCGTCTGAGATCGACGCGGTGTTCCGTTTTCAGGGTCTGCAGGGCCGCGTTGTTGCGTGCCGTGTATTCCGCCAGCATGTCTTCATTCACAACCCGGCAGGCATTCGTCACGATATGCTGCAGGTCAGCGGGCAGCGCCTCGAAGGCCGCCTGGTTGATCAGGCATTCCAGCGTGGTGCCGGGCTCGTGCCAGCCCGGGTAATAATAGTATTTCGCCGCTTTGTAGAGACCGAAGGCCAGGTCGTTGTAGGGACCGACCCATTCCGTGGCGTCGATGGCACCGGACTGCAGCGAGGTGAAGATCTCGCCACCCGGCAGGCTCACGGGGGTGCCGCCCGCGCGTCTGAGCACCTCACCACCGAGTCCCGGGATACGCATCTTCAGGCCCCGCAGGTCCTCGGGGCTGTTGATCTCCCGGTTGAACCAGCCAGCCATCTGCACCCCGGAATTGCCCGCCGCCGCCGGAATCAGACCAAAGGGCGCATACACCTCACGCCACAACTCCATGCCGCCGCCGTAATAAAGCCAGGCATTCATCTCCTGGGCGGTCAGGCCGAATGGCACTGCGGCAAAAAACTGTGCAGCCGTGCTTTTGCCCTTCCAGTAATAGGCCGCACCGTGGCCCAGTTCGGCCGTTCCGCGTGAGACCGCGTCGAACACCTCGAGCGCGGGGACCAGTTCTCTGGCCCCATAGACCTTGACCTGCAGGCGGCCGCCGCTCATCTCGCCGATAAGCCGCGCCAGGTTGTTCGCACCCGTACCCAGGCCGGGGAAATTCTTTGGCCAGGTCGTTACCAGCTTCCAGGTGATGGTCTCGCTGCGCGCACTGGGCGCATCACCGGAGGGTGCCTCAGTCTGTTGGCAACCGCTCAACCAGGCGCCTGTCAGGAGCGCCCCGCCACCGGCTTTGCCGAGAAAATCGCGTCTTTTCATCTACATCCCCCATAACCCTGCGTAGTGAAGCAGGCATTGTACGCCGGTCGCCCCGGCAGGGCCTTCGCAGCCGCCCGCATCCGGCAGACTCGTCGGAAATAAATTGTCAACTCGTCTTGAAATTCCACCGACTTATGGCATAGTATTCAGCGAACGCATTCAGTATCCAAGCTAGTTCACTAATTTATAAAAATATAAATAATTCGCCCTCACACGACCCAGCCGGCTCGAGCAGACGCGTTAGGGAGGAGGTTCCGGGACATTGAGTGAGCTAAAAACGATTCGAACACGCTTTACCACACTGATCATCGCCGGCCTGCTGCTGGCGCCCATCGCAGGTCTTGCCAGCGCCGTGCTGTTCGGCCTGATCACCCCCGATGAACTGGGTGACCCCCAGACAGCGGCCATCCTGGCGAGCTTTGTGCTCGGTACGACACTTTGGTCATATGCCTATTTTTCAAGCTATTTCAATAATCTGGGTGATTTCTCCCGGCAGCGCCCCGGCGCCGGCCTGACAGCCCGTCAGCAACAGCGTCTGGCGCGCTTCAGCCGGGATTACTGGAGCTGCTATATCCTGTATGCCCTGGCGACCCCGGCGCTGTTTTTCCTGGCAGCCCAGAAACCCATCGCCACCTCGCTGGGACCGTTCCTGCAGCTCATGCTGCTGCAGCTGTCGGTGGCGGCCCTGGTCGGCCTGCCGACCTACCAGCTGGCACTGGACCTGATCGGGAAACTGGCCGGGCACCTCAGTCTGCAGAAGA
This sequence comes from Gammaproteobacteria bacterium, assembly GCA_029864225.1. Lineage (GTDB taxonomy): Bacteria > Pseudomonadota > Gammaproteobacteria > UBA9214 > UBA9214 > CAMYJZ01. Next base: position 10,512 of record JAOTTU010000039.1, read on the forward strand.
TCCAGGTGAGCCTCAAGTCCAGGATCATGCTGCTGGGCGGGTTTGTGCCGCTGCTGTCCTACTCGGTATTAATGAACTATCAGCTGCAGCGGGCCGGCAGCCTGGCCCCGGACCATGTAGCCATCTGGCTGACCCTGGTTGCCATCACGGTGACCATTACCCTGTTTTCGATCCGCAGCGTGTCGCAGGCGCTGTCGCCGGTGCAGGAACTGTTCCTGCGCAGCGGTGCCTCGAAACATGCCGACCTGGCCCGGCTGAGCCCGCAATCGACCGACGAGATCGGCTTCATGACCCAGGCGCTCGGCAAACTGTTCCGACGCCTCGGTGAACAGGAAACCCACATGCGCGCGGTCGTAGACAACGCTGCCGAGGGCATCATCGTCACCAACGAGCAGGGACTGATCGAGACCTTCAATCCTGCCGCGGAAAAATTTTTCGGTTACCTGGCCTCCGAGATTTGCCAGCGCTCCATCAAGTCGCTACTGCCGGATCTGGTCGATAAAGAAAATATGCTGCAACCGCTTGACGTTGAATCCGAACTCAGGGGGTTTCACCGCAATGGCGCGCCAATGCAGATGTCGGTGCGCACCTCCGAGATGCACATCAATGGTCGCCGCATGTTTACCTGCCTGGTTGCAGACGTCACCCGGCGCACGGCTATCGAGAAGCAGTTGAAAGAGTCAGAGCTCCGCTACCGCGACCTGGTTGAAACCGCACACGATCTGGTCTGGACCACGGACGCGCACGGCCACCTCACCTATATCAACCGCGCCTGCCTGACTATTTACGGCCTGGAACCCGAGGCCATGCTGCAACGGCGACTCCATGAATTCAGGTCGCCCGACCATCCGCCCATTGACAAGGAGGCCATCGAGGCACTGCTGCAGGGCAAGGACCGGGTACAGTTCGAGACCGTGCACCTGGATTCGGAAGGCAGACCACATTTCCTGAGCTTCAGCGCAAAGACCCATGCGGACAAGAACGGCAAGGTCATCCGTATCAGCGGGACGGCGCGAGACATCACCGAACAAAAGGCATTCCAGCACCAGCTTTCCTATCACGCCGAACATGATTCGCTGACAGGCCTGTTCAATCGCAACTATTTCCAGCAGGAACTGGACCGCACGGTGGCACGCGTAGCGCGTAACGGTTCCGCCTGTGCCCTGTTCTATTTCGATCTCGACCAGTTCCGCTACATCAACGACACCATCGGCCACCCCGCGGGTGACCGCCTGCTGGTCGAGATCGCTGCCTTGCTGTCGTCGCACGTGCGCGATGGTGACCTGCTGGCCCGCTTCGGTGGCGATGAGTTTACCCTGCTGCTGTACAACATCAACAAGCGCGACGTCCTGCGCGCCGCGGAAAATTTCCGCGCCCTGTGCGACGACTACAAGTTCATCGAGGCAGGCAAGCCCTTCAACGTGACCTGCAGCATCGGCGTGGCCATGCTCGACCCGAGAGTGGCAACAGCCGAAGAGGCACTGTCGCATGCGGACCTGGCCTGCAACATGGCCAAGCAGCAAGGCCGCAACCGCGCCAATCTGTACAACCCGGCCGACAGTGACAAGGCCGGCATGGCGGCCGACATGGGCTGGGCGACGCGGGTGCGTGAAATGCTCGAGCATGACCGCTTCCAGCTGGTTTACCAGCCGATCGTGTCGGTCGCCAGCGGCCAGATCAGCGACTACGAGGTGCTGGTACGCATGATCTGCGATGACGGACAGATCATCCTGCCGGGTGGTTTCATGCCCGCGGCGGAACGTTTTGGCCTGATTCACAGCGTTGATCGCTGGATCGTCAGTCGCGCTATCAAGCAACTCAGCGAACTGCATGCACAGGGACATACAACCAGCTTCTCCATCAACCTGTCCGGCAAGGCATTTGAAGATGCCACACTGCTGCCGCTGATTCAGGAGATGCTGTCCAGTACCGGTATGGAACCGACCCTGGTCACCTTCGAGATCACCGAGACTGCCGCCATAGCCAACCTGGCCGCCGCCGAGGCATTCATCGGTGCCCTGAAGGACATCGGCTGCCAGTTCGCGCTGGACGATTTCGGCTCGGGTTTTTCCTCCTTCGCCTACCTGAAACACCTGCCGGTCGATAAACTCAAGATCGACGGGGGCTTCGTGAAGGGCATGGCGCACAGCACGGTGGACCAGGCCATGGTCGAATCAATGAACCAGGTCGCCCATGCATTGGGCAAGCAGACCATTGCGGAATGTGTCGAAAACCAGGAAACCTTGCAGATACTCGGGCAGATGGGCGTTGATCGCGCACAGGGCAACTTCATTGGACGACCGCGCGAGAGCCTGCTGAGTATCACCCAGGCGGTGCAAGCCACCGACACGACGCTACAAACGCACTAGGGATGACCTGAATTAATCCATTATTCGTCATTCCGGCGAAAGCCGGAATCCAGTAACTGCCTGATTACCAACCACTGGATTCCGGGTCTCCGCTACGCTCCGCCCGGAATGACGGCGTGATCAGACCATCCCTGGCCTGCATTTTTCCAGGCAACCTGGATCAGGCGCCCATCTGCTCCAGGTTGGCATAGGAGACCACCAGCCACTTGGCCCCGGCATGCGCGAAGTTCACCTGCACCCGCGCGTTGCTTCCCTGGCCCTCATAATTCATCACCACACCCTCGCCGAATTTCTTGTGGCGCACATGCTGGCCGAGCTTGAGCGATGCGGACACCGCATCCGGATACACATTGGCGCCGGCGGATGTCGCCTGGAGTGGCCGGCTGATGCTCACCCGCGGACGGATTTCCTCGATCAGCGCAGCGGGTATCTCGCTGATAAAGCGCGATGGCAGGCTGTAGGTCTCCGAACCGTAGAGCCGGCGGCGCTCGGCACAGGTGATGATCACCTGCTTGCGGGCCCGGGTGATGCCGACATAACAAAGCCGGCGCTCCTCTTCCAGGCGCCCGGGCTCATCGACTGAACGCTGATGTGGAAACAGGCCTTCCTCCATGCCGCACAGGAAGATCAGCGGGAACTCCAGGCCCTTGGCGGAGTGCAGGGTCATCAACTGAACACAGTCTTCCCAGGCATCGGCCTGACCCTCGCCGGCCTCAAGGGCCGCGTGCGAAAGAAAATCGGATAAAGGGTCCAGTTCGGTCTCGCCATCCACCTCGAACTCGCGCGCCGCATTGACCAGTTCGCGCAGGTTCTCGAGTCGTGCCTGGCCCTTTTCGCCCTTTTCCCTGGCAAAGTGGTCGAGCAGGCCGCTGGGATCCATGACATGCTCCACCTGTTCGCCCAGCGGCAGCTGTTCCAGCCCTTCCGCCATCCCCTCAACTAGCCGGACAAACACCAGCAGGGCATTGCCGGCACGCGCGCCAACCAGGCGCTCATCCACCACCACTGCGGCAGCCTGCCATAGCGAAACCTGGTGTTCACGCGCCGTCTGACGCACGACGTCCAGGGTGCGCTCACCGATACCGCGTGGCGGGTGATTGACCACCCGCTCGAACGAGGCATCATCCGCACGGTTGCTGCACAGCCTGAGATAGGCGAGCGCGTCCTTGATTTCGGCGCGTTCAAAGAAGCGCAGGCCGCCATACACCCGGTAGGGTATACCGCACTGGATCAGGCGTTCCTCGAACACCCGCGACTGGGCATTGGAACGGTAGAGGATGGCGATATCACTGCGCGCCTGGCCCTGTTCCGCATAACTGCGGATGCGATCAACAACAAAGCGCGCCTCGTCCTGTTCGTTGTAGGCCGTGTACCACTGGATCGGTACGCCTTCCTGATCGTCGGTCCACAACTGCTTGCCAAGGCGCTCGGTGTTGTTGGCGATAATGGCATTGGCGGCCTTGAGGATGGTGCCGGTCGAGCGGTAATTCTGTTCCATGCGTTGCACCCGCGTACCGGGGAAGTCCTGCTTGAAGCGCTGGATATTTTCCACCCGCGCGCCGCGCCAGCCATAGATGGACTGGTCATCGTCACCCACCACCGTAATCCGCGCCGTATCCTCCGCGAGCAGCCGCAGCCAGGCATATTGAATGGTATTGGTGTCCTGGAACTCGTCCACCAGAATATGGTGAAAACGCTGCCGGTAGTGTGCCAGCAGGTCGGGCTGCTGCAACCACAACTCGTGGGAACGGAGCAGCAGTTCGGCGAAGTCCACCAGGCCGGAGCGCTGGCACAGGTCCTCGTAGGCCGCGTAGATCTCGACCTGGCGCCGCTGGTGCGGGTCGTTGCGGTGCTCGATATGCTGCGGGCGGCGCCCCTCGTCCTTGCAG
>JAOTTU010000186.1 GCA_029864225.1 Gammaproteobacteria bacterium
CATTGCCGGGCCAGTCCAGTGACATCAGGATTTTTTCCACCTCAGGTCGCAACACCTTCGACTCGACTGCAAGTTCCTGTGCGGCCCGACCCAGGAAATGCCGCATCAGCAACGGGATATCCTCGCGGCGCTCGCGCAGCGGCGGTATGTGCACCCGGATCACGTTGAGCCGGTGAAACAGGTCCTCGCGGAAATCGCCGTCTTTCACGCGTTGTTCCAGGTCCTGGTGTGTCGCTGCGATAATGCGCACATTGACCTGCTTGGGTGTGTGCGCACCCACCGGATAGAACTCACCGTCGGCGAGCACCCGCAACAGGCGGGTCTGGAGTTCTGCAGGCATGTCGCCGATCTCGTCCAGCATCAGGGTGCCGCCATTGGCCTGTTCGAAACGGCCGGTACGTCGGCTTTGTGCACCGGTAAATGCGCCGCGCTCGTGCCCGAACAGTTCAGACTCCAGCAGGTCGCGCGGTATGGCTGCCATGTTCAGCGCGACAAACGGCTTGTCGGCACGTTCGCTGTGGCGGTGCAACGCCAGCGCCACCAGTTCCTTGCCGGTACCGGATTCGCCGTTGATCAAAACCGTTGCATTCGAATGCGACAGGCGTCCGATGGCACGAAACACCTCCTGCATGGCGGGCGCCTTGCCGATGATCTCGGGTGATTCCTGTTCGATCTGTGATACGACCTCGTGCTGTTGCTGCTCACGCAATTCCAGCGCCCGGCGGGCAAGTGCAATCGCCTCGTTCACATCGAAGGGTTTCGGCAGGTACTCGAAGGCCCCGCCCTTGTAGGCGGACACCGCGCTGTCGAGATCGGAGTGCGCCGTCATGATAATCACCGGCAACTCCGGGTACAGGCCATTGATCCTGTCGAGCAATTCCAGTCCGTCCATGCCCGGCATGCGAATGTCCGAGATGATTACCGCGGGCTCTTCGTACTGCAGGGCGTCGAGCGCGCTCCCGGCATCCTCAAATGCCTTCATCGCCAGGCCGGCCTTCTGCAGCGCCTTTTCCAGCACCCAGCGTATGGAGTTGTCATCATCAATGACCCAGATTTTCCCGTTATGATTCATTGCTTGCTGTCCAGTGGTAATAAAATTGTAAACACAGTTTCACCCGGCTTGCTGTTGCATTCAATCAATCCCTGGTGACGACTGACCAGAGACTGGGCGATGGAAAGACCGAGACCGGTACCCTGGCTGCGGGTGGTGATCATCGGGTAAAAGATCTTTTCACGCAGGCCTTCGTCAATACCGGGACCGTTGTCGATGACCTGGATACAGGCCACCAGGCGGTGCAGGCGATTGCCGATATTGAACTGGCGCTGCACCCGCGTGCGCAGTGTGATTTCGCCTGCACCTTCCAGCGCCTGGGCGGCATTGCGCACTATATTGAGTATGGCCTGCAGCATCAGATCGGGATCGGCCTCCACGTCCGGCAGGCTGGGATCATAATCCTGGTGTATTGCCAGGTCGCCCCCTGCTTCCACGCGGACAAGTTCACGTACCCGTTCCAGGATGATGTGGATATTCGTGCTCTGCATGTTGGGGATGTCATTGGGACCCAGCATCCGGTCCATCAGATTCTGCAGGCGATCCGCCTCGCCGATAATGATCTGCGTGTATTCCCTGAGAGCGGCATCCCCGATTTCCTGTTCCAGCAACTGGGCGGCACCGCGCAGGCCGCCCAGCGGGTTCTTGATTTCGTGGGCCAGTCCCCGAAGCAGTGCGTGGGTGGCTTCCTGCTGCGTGATCAACTGCTCTTCCTGCTCGATACGCAAGTGATGATCGACCTTGCGCAGTTCCAGCATGACACCGTTTCTCTGCCCCGGCAGGGTGATCGGCGAATGGGTGCAGTTGACGATCAGGGTGCGCTGGTCAGGCAACTCCAGTTGGCAATTGCGCTGGTTGACGACGTTACCGCTGTCCATTGCTCCGCACAGATGCTCGCTCACCGTTTCGGCATTCTTGATGAGTTCCCGGACCGACTTGCCGTATGCGCTGCGCGCGCTGGTGGCCAGCAACACCTCACCCGCCGGGTTGAGATAGCGCAGCCGGAACTGGCCATCGAAGACCAGCAGCGCGGTGCTCAGGTTGTCCAGTAACCGTTCGGAGCGGATTTCGGGGAAGTGCTCAAGGCCAGCCATGGGGGGGATAATGCAAAAACCAAACCATAATTCAGACGGCGCGGAGGGCCCGGTGCCAGCAAGGCAAACACCTGTAAAAACAGGTAGATGCCAACCGGCAGAGGGGCCGGATCCGGGGGCCGCGGGAAATCACGGCCCCAGTATGCACCAAGTTGGTGCAGGTGTCACGGGAAGTGAGGGTTTGCGGGCAGGCTACTGGCGGCTGGGGAGGTTGACCGATTCGCGGTGCATGTGAAAGACCACCGTATCGGTGCTGATGACCGTATCACCCTGGGCATCGACCACGCTGGCGGACAGAAGGTGGGAGCCCCGGTTCAGGTCGGTAAAACTGACAGTGGTGCCGGCGACCGGCTTACCGTGGGGCGCATCATCCAGGTAAAACTGGATCCGGTGACCCAGGCGGGTCTTCAAAACGGGCTGCAATGACACGCTCGCCGTCAGGGCCCCGAGGTTATTGCGCACCGTGGCATCATCCTCCGGGGCAGTGAACACCATGTTCTGATACAGGCTCTTTGGCGGCTGCTTCTGTTCCGCGCTACCGGTAGGGGCGCGTGTACTTGCCGGTGGCGACTTGTAGGTCGACAGCTCCGGCAGCTGCATCTGTTCCGCTCCCGGTCCTGGTTGATCGGAAAAGACCACCTCGCCGTCGGCCGTCGTGGATCTGTAGATCTCGGCCTGCGCCACGCCCGTGAACAGCACCAGAAAAATGACTAAATATCTCATAAAACCACCATAGCCCCGACATGGCAGCGATGCAAGACTGTTCATCTGTAATTTGATTCCTTTTGTCGGTTCCAGTGCCACATCCTTGTAATAATTTATTCACCGCAAAGGCGCAAAGGACGCAATGGTAAAAACATAAATTATTGCTAAAACACCGAACCGGTGAACGGCAAAGATGCGGTCATTCATGAAACTTGAAGTATGGTTTTTTAACATGAATTGTGTTTTAACTTTGCGTCCTTTGCGTCTTTGCGGTGAATATGTAGTTTATATATTTACAGGCAAAAAAAAGCGCCCCGTGCGGGGCGCTCTTGGTTGCGCGTATAACGCAGTCTTACAGGCTGTAGTACATGTCGAACTCGACCGGGTGAGTGGTCATGCGCATGCGCGTGACCTCGCCCATCTTCAGGTCGATATAGCCGTCGATCATGTCGTCGGTGAACACGCCACCGGCGGTCAGGAACTTGCGGTCCTCGTCCAGCGCGTCCAGCGCCTGGTCCAGGGAATGACACACGGTCGGGATCTGGGCCTCTTCCTCCGGCGGCAGATCGTAGAGATCCTTGTCCATGGCGCCGCCCGGATCGATCTTGTTCTTGATACCGTCAAGACCGGCCATCAGCATGGCTGCAAAGCTCAGGTAGGGGTTGCCGCTGGGATCCGGGAAACGCACCTCGATGCGACGCCCCTTGGGATTGGATTCGTACGGAATCCGCACGGATGCCGAGCGGTTGCGTGCCGAATAGGCCAGCATGACCGGCGCCTCGAAGCCCGGCACCAG
>JAOTTU010000040.1 GCA_029864225.1 Gammaproteobacteria bacterium
CCCCGCCATGCTTCCGGTCCATGCCAGTGAAATGTATGCCAAAAACCTGGCCAATTTCCTCTCCCTGATCGTCCACGACGGTGAACTCAAACCGGACTGGGATGATGAAATCGTTTCCGCCAGCGCGCTGACCGTGGCCGGCGAGATACGCCACCAGCAGACCCGGGAATTTGTGGAGGCACAGACATGATCGAGGGATTTACTGCGCTGTATATCTTTATGCTGTCGGCATTTACCGGCTACGAGGTGATCAGCCGGGTGCCTGTCATCCTGCACACCCCGCTGATGTCGGGATCGAACTTCGTGCACGGCATCGTGCTGGTGGGTGCCATGGTCGCCATGGGCCATGCCGCGACTACGCTGGAACTCACCATTGGTTTTATAGGCGTCGCGCTCGCGGCCGGCAATGCCGTGGGCGGTTTTGTAGTGACCGAACGCATGCTGGAGATGTTCAAGAGCGCGAAGGGGCAGCACTAATGGATTTCCTGATCCAGATCAGCTATTTCGCTGCCGCCATCCTGTTCGTCCTCGGACTGCGGCGCATGAGTTCGCCGCTCACCGCGCGCACCGGTATTCACTGGGCCGGCGCCGGCATGCTGGTGGCGACCCTGATCACCTTCTTCTGGCCGGGCATGGAGAACTATCTGCTGATGACAGCGGCCATCTTCATCGGCGGTGTCGCCGCCTGGTGGACCGGGCAGAAGGTTTCCATGACAGACATGCCGCAGATGATCGCCCTGTACAACGGCATGGGTGGTGGCGCGGCCGGTGCCATTGCGGCCGTGGAATTGCTGCGCGGCGAGTTCCACTCGGACATCTTCCTGACGCTGGCGGTGCTCGGCGCCCTGATCGGATCGATTTCCTTCTCCGGCTCCCTGGTTGCCTTCGCCAAGCTGCAGGGCCTGATACGCAAACCGCTGCGCTTTCCATTGCAGCATGGGATCAACCTGCTGGTCTTTGCGCTGGCCGTGGGTTACGGCGGCATACTGGTCACCACCGGTGACACCGCAGGGATCAACCTGCTGGTCTTCTTCGGGCTGGCCCTGGGGCTCGGCATTATGAAGACCCTGCCGATTGGCGGTGCCGACATGCCAGTGGTGATCTCGCTGTATAACGCCCTGACCGGCCTGGCCGTGGCCTTCGAGGGTTTTGTCCTCAACAACGCCGCCATGATTATCGCAGGCACCGTGGTCGGCGCCGCCGGCACCCTGCTGACCCAGCTCATGGCCAAGGCCATGAACCGCTCGATCAGTAATGTCCTGTTCGGCTCCTTCGGTGGCGAGCAAGGCGCAGAAGAGTCCGTGGAAGGCGCCATGAGACCGATCGACGTCACCGATGTCAGCATCATGATGGCCTATGCCGAACGGGTGATCATCATCCCCGGCTACGGCATGGCCGTGGCCCAGGCCCAGCACAAGATCAAGGAACTGATGGATGTCCTGCTGGCGCGCGGCATCGATGTGAAATTTGCCATCCACCCGGTCGCCGGGCGCATGCCCGGCCACATGAACGTGCTGCTGGCCGAGGCCGACGTGCCCTACGATCGGCTCTACGACCTCGACGAGATCAATGCCGAGTTCACGCAAACCGACGTGGCGCTGGTGATCGGGGCCAACGACGTGGTCAATCCCACGGCCCGCAGCAACCCGGACAGCCCCATCTACGGCATGCCGATCCTCAATGCCGACCAGGCCAAGAATGTCGTCGTCATCAAGCGCGGCCAGGGCAAGGGCTTCTCAGGCGTGGAAAACGCGCTGTTCTTCGCCGACAATACGCGCATGCTCTACGGTGACGGACAGGCCATGACCGGCGAGCTGATCCAAGCCATCAAACAGTACTGAACCCGACCGCCGCGCGCCGGCAGCACTCGCCAGCCTGCAACCCGGCGACCGGCCAGTGTTATGATGCCAGGCGCATCAAACCCCGTTCCGACGACACCGGAAACAGCGGTTGGCGTCCCGAAAAGGGGGCTTGATTTCTATGTTCTCCAGCAAATACAGGCCCAAAATGTTGGTCCTCTTTTATCGGGGGCCACCGAGTTTATGCACAGTCTTGGTGCCAGTGATGTTTTATCGCCACAGAGTCGCAGTTTAGCTATATAAGAAACTAATAATTAACTTTATATTGCTGTATTTATTCATTTTTTCTATTTGTTAAAAAATTGGCCAATTTAACAACGATGCGGGAAAAATAGGGCTTTGACGTGCTTTACCCCAATTCATCCACAGAGTTATCCACAGGTTTTGTGGATAACAAACGGCATTCAATCAGATGAAGGAGTTAGCTTGGCTTGGTAACAATTTGTCTTAACCATGCCTGCTAACTTTACCTATCTGACAGCGCCACGCGCACGCATCGAATCCCAGTGAACCACACCATCCTGCGCATCGCTATTCCTACACCCCTGTACCGCAGTTTCGACTACTTGCCACCGGCATCCGATGCTGCAGATACGCTGCAGCCGGGTAGCCGCATTCGCGTGCCCTTCGGGCGGCGCAAGACCATCGGCATACTCCTCGAAGTTGCCCAACAGAGTGCGCTCGAACCCGCGCGTCTCAAACCGGCGCTGGAGGTTCTGGACGAAGCACCGGTACTCAGCAGCGATATCCTGGCCATGACACTGTGGGCCAGTGCCTATTACCAGCACCCGATCGGCGATGCGCTGGCCACCGCCCTGCCGGTCTTGCTGCGGCGTGGGCAGGCAATCCAGGGTGCGCGCGAACCCGGCTGGCGGCTCACGCAAGCCGGCAGTCAGGTAGACACCGACACCCTGTCCCGTGCACCGCGCCAGGCAATGCTGATACACCAGCTGCGTGCACACCCGCAGGGCGCGCCACGCTCCACCCTCGAGGTCCCCGCCGAGGTATTGCGCCGCCTCAGCGAAAAGGGCTGGATAGAGTCGTGCAGCCTCACGGATACCAATGCCGATGCAACCGTTATCGCGAGCACACCCCACACCCTGAACGCGACGCAGCAGTCCGCCGTCGACGCGGTCACGGCCAGCCTGTCGGAATTCGCCGCCTTCCTGCTGGAAGGCGTCACGGGCAGCGGCAAGACCGAGGTGTACCTGCAGATCATTGACACGCTCATCGCACAGGGGCGTCAGACCCTGGTGCTGGTCCCCGAGATCGGGCTGACCCCGCAGCTGGTCAAGCGTTTCAGTTCCCGCTTCGGCGTCCCGCTGGCCGTGCTGCATTCCGGTCTCAGCGACCGCGAACGCCTCGCTGCCTGGCAGCAGGCCCGCAGCGGCAAGGCGCTGATTGTCATTGGCACCCGTTCGGCCATTTTCACGCCGCTGGCACGGCCCGGCCTGCTGGTGGTCGACGAGGAGCATGACAGTTCACTGAAACAGCAGGAAGGCTTCCGCTATTCGGCACGCGACCTGGCGGTCTGGCGCGCCCGCCAGCTGGATATCCCCGTCATCCTGGGCTCGGCCACGCCCTCACTGGAAAGCCTGTTCAATGTCGAACACCAGCGCTACCAGCACCTGGTGCTGCCGAACCGCACCGGGGCAGCCAGCCTGCCTGCCTACGAGATACTCGATATCCGCAAACAGCCGCTGGAGCATGGCCTCGGCCGCCCCCTGCTGAAACGTATCGCCCATCATCTCGATCACGATGGCCAGGTCCTGCTGTTCCTCAACCGGCGCGGCTATGCCCCCACACTGGTCTGCCATGACTGCGGCTGGGTCGCCGAGTGCCCGCGCTGCGACGCCCGCATGACCTGGCACCAACGCGAACAACAATTACGCTGCCACCATTGCGGCAGCCAGCGTCCCGTTGCCACGAGCTGCCCGGAATGCCAGTCCACCGAGCTGCGGCCGCTGGGCCAGGGAACCGAGCGTGTCGATCTGGCGCTGGCGGAGCACTTCCCCGGGGTGGAACGGCTGCGTATCGACCGGGATACCACCCGCCGCAAGGGTGAGCTCGCCAGGCATCTGGAACAGGCTCGCAGCGGCCGGGCGCGCCTCCTGCTGGGGACCCAGATGCTGGCCAAGGGCCATCACTTTCCGAAGGTCACCCTGGTCGGTATCCTGAATGCGGATCAGGGCCTGTTCGGGACCGATTTCCGCTCCAGCGAACGCATGGCCCAGTTGATTGTGCAGGTCGCCGGGCGCGCCGGGCGCCATGACCGTGCCGGCCATGTCGCGATCCAGACCCACCACCCCGAGCATCCGTTACTGCAGCTGCTCATCCGCCAGGGCTACCCGGCCTTTGCCCGGGCGGCACTGGCGGAGCGCGCGGCGGCCCGGCTCCCGCCCTACAGCCACATTGCCCTGGTCCGGGCCGAGGCGGCCCGGCAGTCCGTCCCCATGGCCTTCCTCGAACAGGTCCGCCGTCACTGCGAGGCTGCAGGCGAGACCGGCGTCGAGCTCTGGGGCCCGATACCGGCAAGCATGGAGCGGCGTGCCGGGCACTTTCGTGCACAGCTGCTGCTGCAGGCGGCCCGACGGGGTGATCTGCAGCAGCTGCTGGGTGGCCTGGTCCGGCAGCTGGAACAGATGAAGGAGGCGCGCCAGGTGCGCTGGTCGGTGGATGTCGACCCGGCCGACATGTTCTAGAACCCGCTTGCAAGATCACCGACGGACGGGATAATAGGCAACCCGCTGATTATTGGATAATTCAACGCGGAGACGCGGAGAACGCAGAGAAGCCATTATTAATGTGCTCTTAACCGCAAAGGCACAAAGGGCGCAAAGAAAGATTATTGCAACAACACCGATAGGGAAAATGACAAACATTCAGTCAGTTAAGAAAAGTCTGATCAAGCCGTCATTCCGGGCGGAGCGTAGCGGAGACCCGGAATCCAGTAATCAGTAATCAGGCAATGACTGGATTCCGGCCTGCGCCGGAATGACGAATGATGAGTTTATCAGGCCTTCCTTAACTGAGATTCGTTGTTGTTAGCAATAATTGTGTTTTGACTTTGCGCCCTTTGCGCCTTTGCGGTGATAAATTTTTTTCTAAATTTCTCTGCAATCTCCGCATCTCTGTGGTGAATCCCGGTTTTAATAACATCAACGAGCACCACGACCCTTGAAAGAACACATCGCACAGATCCTGGACAGCGCTGTCAAGCAGCTGCAGGCTGACGGCACCCTGCCGGACAACATCATGCCCGCCATCATGGTGGAGCGCACCCGTGACCGGGAACACGGTGACTTTGCCAGCAACCTGGCGCTGACCCTTGCCAAACCGGCACGCAGCAACCCGCGCGACCTGGCCGAAAAGATCGTGGCGGCCATCGAAACCGGCGGACACATCGAACGGGTGGAGATCGCGGGACCGGGGTTCATCAATTTCTTCCTGGGCACCGCCGCCTGGCATGTGGTCATCGGTGAGATTCTCGAGCAGGGCGAGGCCTTCGGACGCAGCGATATCGGCAAGGGACAGCATATCCAGGTCGAGTTCGTTTCGGCCAATCCCACCGGGCCGCTGCACGTGGGACACGGTCGCGGTGCGGCCTATGGCGCCGCCGTCGCCGATCTGCTGGAAGCCATCGGCTGCCAGGTGCACCGCGAATACTACGTCAATGATGCCGGCCGCCAGATGGACATCCTCGCGGCCAGCGTCTACCTGCGCTACCTCGACCTGTGCGGTGAAACGGTTCCATTCCCGGCCAATGGCTACCAGGGCGATTATGTCTGGGACATCGGCGCGACCCTGCATCGCGAACACGGCGACAGTCTGCGCCACCCGATCGACGCGGTGTTCGCGGATGTCACGCCCGACGCGCCGGCTGGCGGCGACAAGGAGACCCATATCGATGGCGTCATCGCCCGCATCCGCGGCCTGCTTGGCCCGCAGGACTACCGCCGGGTATTCGATGCCGGCCTGGATGCCATCCTGCAGAACATCCGCCAGGATCTGAAGGAATTCGGGGTGGTTTACGACGAGTGGTTCTCGGAACGCTCGCTGGCCGAGAATCATGCCGTGGAGCAGGCCATCGAGCGGCTCAGGCAAAGCGGCCACACCTATGAAAAGAACGGCGCCCTGTGGTTCCGCTCCACCGACTACGGTGACGAGAAGGACCGGGTGATCGTGCGCGAAAACGGCCAGACCACCTACTTTGCCTCCGATATCGCTTACCATATGAACAAGCTGGAGCGCGGCTACGACCGGGTCATCGACATCTGGGGCGCCGACCACCATGGCTATATCCCGCGGGTCAAGGCGGCCCTCAAGGCACTGGGCGATGACCCCGACAAGCTCGATGTACTGCTGGTGCAGTTTGCCGTGCTCTACCGCGGCGGCGAGAAGGTGCAGATGTCGACGCGTTCGGGCGAATTCGTCACCCTGCGCGAACTGCGCCACGAGGTCGGCAATGATGCCGCCCGCTATTTCTACGTGATGCGCAAATGCGAGCAGCACATGGACTTCGACCTGGACCTTGCCAAGTCACAGTCCAACGACAACCCGGTGTACTACATCCAATATGCGCATGCCCGCGTGATGAGCGTGTTCAGGCAGCTCCAAGAAAAGGGATTGGGCTGGGACCGGACACAGGGCATCAGTGAACTTGTGCAGTTACAGGAATCACACGAACAGGAACTGATGATCAACCTGTCGCGTTACCCTGAGGTACTGGAAGGCGCGGCCATCAATTATGAACCTCACCTGCTAACACATTACCTGCGCGACCTGGCCAACGACTTCCACACCTACTACAACGCGCATACCTTCCTGGTCGATGACGCGGCGCTGCGCAATGCTCGCCTTAACCTGATCGAGGCCACCCGCCAGGTCATCGTCAATGGCCTCAACCTGCTCGGCGTATCGGCCCCGGACAACATGTAATGCCCAGGGACTACAAGCATCGTGCCACGCGCAGGAAGAAGAGCAACCCGGTATCGCCCTGGTTCGGAATGGTGGCGGGCCTGCTCATCGGGCTGTTCATCGCCTTCCTGGTCTATATCAAGATGCTGGCGCCGCCGACCGTGCCACAGCAGACCAGCCTGCCGATAGACGTTTCCGCGTCTGCACCGCCGCAGGCCGCGGATGAAGTGCGCAAGCCGCAGCAGGACGCCCTGCCGCCGCCGCCCAAGCCGCGCTTCGATTTCTACACCATCCTGCCGGAAATGGAGGTGGTGATTCCCGAGCAGGAGATCACCGGCAAACCCGAGCAGGGGGTCCGGCGGGTGGAGCAGCCCGGCACCTACTTCCTGCAGGCGGGCTCCTTCAGCAGTGCGGCGCAGGCCGACCGCTTCAAGGCCGAACTGGCGCTGCTGGGCCTGGAAACCAGCATCCAGAAGGTCACCATCAACAACAAGGACACCTATCACCGGGTCCGAGTCGGGCCCTACCGCGACCTTGACGAACTCAACAAGGTCCGCAGAATACTCAATCAGCAGGGCATCGAGAGCGCACTCATCCGCGTCAAGGGCTAGCCCGCATATTGCACCAGTCGGCCGTGGACCAGTGTATGTAACCAGCTGAAAACGACAGTATATCTATCAACGATCCGGTACATTTGAAGGGTGCAGTTTGTAACCGGCCCGCGTCCTATCCGGGCCCTGGTTCAGGGCCGGTAACTTGCGCAACTGGTCCCGGTTTCCCAGAGCGCCACCTCGACCACCGGGAACCCCTGTTGCGCAACGAACTCGAAGATCAGCCGGGCGATGTTCTCGGCAGTCGGGTTGGCGTCCATCACAAAGACACGCTCACCGGCCTGTTGCAGCAACGGCAGCACTGGATCATCCCTGCACAGCAGCAGGGTATGGTCCAGCTCGTGGTCAAGCCACTCCTTGACCACCGCCTGGATGTCGGTGAAATCCACCACCATGCCACGCGCGTCGAGCGACGCGCTTTCCAGGGTAATGACGGCATCCGCATTATGCCCGTGCAGGTGCTGGCATTTGCCCTGGTAGTTCAGGAGCCGGTGGCCGTAGCAGAACGATACGGTCTTTATTACCTTGTACATCACACGCACCCGGGCAGACGAAAAGTTGGCATTAACAAAAAAATCTTAGTGTCAGTGTAGCAAAGCTGCCTGCCCTGCTGCCGCAGTCAGACAGAGGACGGGCAGCACACATCAAAGCGTGATGACCTGGTACGGTCATTCGTCACGGCCACCTGCCAGCCGCTCGATTATCTGAAGATATTTCTTTTCGTTCGAGATGAAAGCATAGACAAACAGGATGACGGTCACCAGAACCATGAAGCATAACGAGGTCATCACCGGCAACATCATGGACATGATCGCCAGGGTTGGCTCGTCGATGGTCCCGGACTCCAGCTGGTCGGCGACCTCGAACGGGTTCACCAGCAGGGGTGTCTTCAGATACAGCCAGGCAAAAATGGCCGCCAGACCCAGCAGCGACAGCGGCCCGGCAATGTTCCAGGCAGTAGTCAGCTTTCTGCGCTTTTCCAGAAAGGCGTCGAATTGAGTATCGATGTGCATGGCGTTCCCCCGGTATCTCCAGCGATCTGGTGCTGCCGCCCGTCCACCATACCGCGTGACCGCGTTGTCAATGCCGGTTGACGCCTGACTGGATGGCAATCAAATCGTCGAAGCGCTTGATCAGCACCAGCAGGTTGCGAGTAGGCGGGTCATTTTTTCTGAGATAATCCTGTGCGTAGACGAAGATCCCGCTTTTCCCGGGCAGCGGCCTGCGCTGTTCCAGGATGTGCTTCATGCGCGGCAGGAAAATCCATTGCAGCCACTGCTCGAACCGGAGGGTGTCTATACAGAAGGGCTCGGTACTGACCAGCGCACTCGCGGGGGGTTGTTGCCGGTCCCACTTGCCGCTGGTGCGGAGGATGGCCTCAACCTCGAGCAGCACATCGGCGATACGGTTGGGAATGTCATGCATGGCCGCAGTATAGCCGCGACAACATGATATGAAAATACATATATTTCATAGACATCCATCAGCATCACGGGATCTGTTGGCCGCCACGACTCGCCCCGCACACAGCTGGATTCGCCCAAACAACCGGTTACATGGATTTATTGTCACATTGGTTTATAATTCCGCGGCTCGATTGAGCGTAAATGCCTTCATCTGGACAGTAACCCGCCAGGTTTCAATTCGCAGCCGCGCCGGATATCCCGACTTGTGATCGAAGGGCGCTTGTCAATTAATGACTTACACATACAGAGCAGCAGGAACATGACCGAACTAGCCAAGTACAGAAACATCGGTATCTTCGCCCACGTGGATGCCGGCAAGACAACGACCACGGAACGTATCCTGAAGCTCACCGGCAAGATCCACAAGACCGGCGAGGTGCACGATGGCGAAGCCACCACGGACTTCATGGAACAGGAGCAGGAACGTGGCATCACCATCCAGTCCGCCGCCACCAGCTGTCAATGGGACGGCCACCGCCTGAACATCATCGATACCCCCGGACACGTGGACTTCACCATCGAGGTCTACCGCTCGCTGAAAGTGCTCGACGGCGGCATCGGCGTGTTCTGCGGCTCCGGCGGCGTTGAGCCGCAGTCCGAGACCAACTGGCGCTATGCCAACGAGTCCAAGGTCGCCCGCATCATCTTCGTCAACAAGCTTGACCGCATAGGCGCCGATTTCTACCGCGTGGTGCAGCAGGTGCGGGACGTGCTGGCCGCGGTCCCGCTGGTGATGGTGCTGCCGATCGGCATCGAGGACGACTTCAAGGGTGTGGTCGACCTGCTGACCCGCAAGGCCTGGATATGGGATGACTCAGGTGATCCGGCGGCCTATGAAATCCAGGAACCGCCGGCGGACATGGCCGATGTCATCGAGGAATGGCGCGAGAAGCTGGTTGAGACCGCCCTCGATCAGGACGACGACCTGATGGGGTTGTACCTGGAAGGCGAGGAGCCCTCTATCGAGGACCTGAAACGGTGCATCCGCAAGGGCACCATCGCACTGGATTTCTTCCCGACCTATTGCGGTTCCGCCTTCAAGAACAAGGGTATCCAGCCGGTGCTGAACGCCGCCGTGGATTTCCTGCCCGACCCGACCGAGGTCAAGCCACAGCCCGAGGTGGACCTGGAAGGCAACGAAACCGGCAAGGTCGCCCGTATCGATCCCGACCGGCCGCTGCGTGCGCTGGCATTCAAGATCATGGACGACCGCTTTGGTGCACTGACCTTTATCCGCATCTACTCGGGCCGGCTGGAGAAAGGCATGACCGTGCTAAATACCTTTACCGGCAAGACCGAGCGCATCGGCCGCATCGTCGAGATGCACGCCAACTCGCGCGAGGAGCTCAACAGTGCCCAGGCCGGCGATATCGTTGCCGTCATCGGCATGAAAAACGTGCAGACCGGACACACCCTGTGTGACCCGAAGGACCCGGCCACGCTTGAGCCGATGGTCTTCCCTGACCCGGTTATCTCCCTCGCCGTGTCGCCCAACGACAAGGCGGCCGCCGAGAAAATGGGCATCGCACTGGGCAAGATGATCAAGGAGGATCCGTCATTCCGCATGGAGACCGACCAGGACAGCGGTGAGACCATCCTCAAGGGCATGGGCGAACTGCACCTCGATATCAAGGTCGACATCCTGAAGCGCACCCACGGTATCGACGTCACAGTCGGAAAACCGCAGGTGGCCTACCGCGAGACCATCACTCAGCGGTTGGAAGACAGCTACACCCACAAGAAGCAGACCGGTGGTTCCGGACAGTTCGCCAAGATCGACTACAGCATAGAACCGGGAGAGCCAGGCAGCGGGTACCAGTTCGAGTCCGTGGTGACCGGCGGTACCGTGCCGCGCGAGTTCTGGCCGGCCGTTTCCAAGGGCTTTGAGAAGAGCAAGGAAAAGGGTGTGCTGGCCGGTTATCCCTGCCTCGACTTCAAGGTGACCCTGATAGACGGTGGTTATCACCCTGTTGACTCTTCCGCCGTCGCCTACGAACTGGCAGCAGGAGCCGCCTATCGCCAGTCTATGCCGAAGGCCGGGCCGCAGATGATGGAACCGATCATGAAAGTCGACGTGTACACACCTGATGAACATGTCGGTGATGTCATCGGTGACCTGAACCGCCGCCGCGGCATGATCAAGTCACAGGAGCCCAGCGCCACCAACGTGCGTATCAAGGCAGAGTGCCCGCTCAGCGAGATGTTCGGCTACATCGGCGACCTGCGAACCATGACCTCCGGACGCGGACAGTTCTCTATGGAATTCCTGCACTACATGCCGTGCCCGAAAAATGTGGCCGAAGAGGTCATCAAGGAAGCCAAGGAGCGTGAAGCGCGGAAATAACATGGCATGTCCTGTATGGCGCACCAGGCCAGTGCAATGGGAGTTAAAAGGGGCGGTTATACCGCCCCTTTTTTATTGCTGAAAATCCGAATCAAGAAACCCTTGGCGGTCAATTTGCAGCATCTTTAATCAAGACTCCGGATCAGCCTTGTATCGATCATATTTCTTGATAATGGCACGCGCCGTATCGCCGTAGCGCCTGATCCACTGTGACAGTACCTGGTCACTGATCTGCGACCCGGAACTCAATTGCCGCTCGAGTCTTTGCAATCCCTCATCAGACAGCCTGTTTTCTCTTGAGATGCCCGGCGTACCTGGCTTGACTGTCATGCCCTTATGTCCCGGTATGTATCAATAGTGTCAGCCTCTAGTGAGGCATCACATAACTGCCAGGTTATCGAAGTCCAACGATTGTTTTTCCAATTATCAGGGTTCCTGATCATTTCCTGCTTGCTCGGTTGGCACGAGATTTCGCTCGCAAGGCCGCTTCATAGGCGCGCTGCGCCCAAAGAGCAGCATCTTCAGGATTGTCCAGTACCTCCTCCGGCGCCAGGTAATATGACATTTTTACGATTTTTCCGCCTTTGTCATACTCGAACTGACCAAGTCCTCTTGATTCAAAATACTTTGAGGTGGAATCGTCCGCCTTGAGATACAACGTGTCGTCCGAAACCAGTCCAAACATGACGCCGTCATAGTAAATGCCGTAACCACCGAACATTCTACGTGCATGAATATGACCGAATGGCTCGAGTAGCTCCACTATATAATCGATAAACTCACTCATATTCACAGTACTTGTGAGCAGCGGACATAACGGCCAGGCCAGGCGGCAGCAATGCCGCCACACGTGAGTGCCTTGTCACGCAACCACTCCAAATAATCTGCCTACTGCCGCTGTCAAACCCATAGCAAGCGCCCCCCAGAATGTGACTCTGATTGCGCCGATAGACATTGATGCTCCTCCCGCACCCGCTGCAAGGCCACCTAATCCCGCCAGGAATATTAGCGACAATCCTGCGACTACCGGTATAAGGTGTGTTTCTGGCGCTGCTAATGCGCCCAGTAATGGCAGCGCTGCACCAATGGTGAATGTCCCTGCTGAGGAAAACGCCGCTTGAATTGGTCGCGCCCTGACGCTCTCAAATATGCCAAGTTCATCTCTTGCGTGGGCTCCCAATGCATCGTGAGCCATTAGTTGCTCTGCGACTTGCTGTGCCAGACTTGAATCGAGTCCCCTCTTCTCATAAATATGTGCGAGTTCCCTCTGCTCAAATTCAATGTCTTCGTTTAATGACTTTTTCTCAAGCTCCAGATCTGCTTTTTCTGTATCTGCCTGAGAGCTAACCGATACATATTCACCAGCGGCCATGGACATTGCTCCCGCTACCAGGCCGGCGACTCCAGCGAGAAGGATGTCTCCACGCGCAGCATGTGCCGCTGCAACACCGATAATAAGGCTTGCTGTTGAAACTATGCCATCATTTGCGCCCAGTACTGCTGCACGTAACCAGCCTATACGATGTGATCTATGTACTTCATTGTGACTCATAAACTCACCGGAATATTTGTTACAGCTAACGGTTCCACAGCCGAGGCGCAGGTCCCGTTTGAGGATGGAAGCGTCTGCATATTAACAGAGCTCGCCATAGCGGCATGTTGACCATCAGCTGCACCGACTTGTCAGTTGGTTCCACGTGCTGATCGAGAGCGTATTGCCAGAAGGCATAGACCTGTAAAACTAAGCGCGCCACATGACAGTGCTAACCACCAATATCTAGTAATATATGATATTGGTTCATGGTGTATGGCCTCACTACATTCTCCAGCCTGATAGTCGTACACATTACCGGAATCCAGACACGAATCTATTGCCAGCCACTCACTTGCATAATGCAATAGCAAAAAGACAGAAGGTATTACCAGCAATAGTTTAGCTATTGGTTTTCTATTCAATTGATATGTCTTCTAACCATCTGCACAAGTGGCCAGGAGTTAGCGTGACCCAGGAACGCGGTTCGTGCAGGCGATCCTGATGCAGTAGTAATTAGGCTTCACCACTTAATAGTCACTTCTTTTTGAATACCAGTAGGTACCTGCGAACAGAATGACAAGAAATAGTTTAGCCGATGTTCCCATAATGATTTGCCTATCAGTGAGCAGATGCCCGAAAACGAGGCCATCTGAGAGTATTGCAATAAATAGCATCGTTGCTGTAAGAAGCAAAATGCCCCTTCGCTCTACTGGTTGCAAACTACCCCAATACATTAACAAAGCCCAGCCCATCATAAAGAGCCCGGCTATACTCAGAACAAATTGATAATCCTGGCCACTACCTACAAAATAACTCGGATAGATCGGCATATCTATGAGGCCCAGGCTGACCAGGAACCATTCAATGGCTATCAAGCCATCAGCCACGGCGCCTATCAAAAACACCGCCCTCAATATGACAACCTTTCTATTTGAAGTATTTTCTTTCATCCCAGCAGCGTGGTTTTCCTAGCCATAAAAGGATCATTTAGCGGTTCGACGCTTTTGCGAGTCAGCCTCAAAGCGTCTGTTATGCACACATTTTATTGAGGCGCACATGATTATTTCGGAGTAACGACATGTAGTCCGCGTCAATTTTCCTGTTATGTGTTCTATCATGGTTTTACATCTCACTAACAATTCGACCGAATTCCTCAACCCGTTTCCAATTGGTAAATTCCTTTACAGTCTTGGGATCGGTTGGGCCTTTTGTCATCCACATAATTAACCGTATCATTGTACGATCCCAAAAGCTGTATTTCTGATAGTCGATTTTTCCGGCAAATACGCCTAATTTCTTGGGCTGCCATGATATCTGCTTGAGAAATTTCTTTAAATACGGATTAGTGTCCGGCTGACTCTTTTCTGGTTTGCGGGCAACAACATTGACTGAGAAGAATGCATTGGGCTTGCTATCGAGTATCAGCTTGTTTCTTTCTATAAATTCGTAAACTCGTGGATTATGTTTACCATAGCGGATACTTGCGCCAACAACGATCTTATCGAAACCGCCCAGATCCACATGCGGTTCATCGTTAAGAGAAACTAATTTCACCTTATGGGCGCCTTGTTCAATCACCTGCTGTAGTCGCTGGCAGATTTCCCGGGTATGACCATCAGTGGTTGAATAAATAATAAGAATCTTGGCCATTATTACGTCTCGTTATTTACCTTTAGTTGTTTTACACATGACACTTCAAAGTTTGTCTACATCTACAATGTAACTTCCAGATAACCAGTTTCTGCCTAGTAGTATTTTATACTTTGAATCACTACTGTCCCATAAACATTGACAGGATTATCTGTAAAGTAATGTATGGCAAGACGATACCAGGAGGCACCGCCACATACGTGACATGAATCTGCGTCACCGCCATACAAACAGAACGTCCCTTCTCCTTTATGCCCGATTGTTGGGTGCTCCGGGACTCATTTCAGTACCCCCTTGAGGGGTAGAAGGTCAGGATGAGGGGATATAGAATCAGGTCGTT
>JAOTTU010000187.1 GCA_029864225.1 Gammaproteobacteria bacterium
GTAACTACTCCATGCGTCGCCTAAAGTGCCTACTTTTGGTGCTCTCGGCTCTGGCGTCCTGCTTCACTCTACCGAGTCCATCCATGGACTCGTACCTCCTGCATGTCCCAGGCCAGCTTCTCGACCGGCTCCCGGTCTCACCTTCTCCATGCAGTCGTGCGTCTTTGCGGTGATGGTTACTAACGCGGCCCCAGGAAGCGGGCCTCTTCCTGAACACTGAGTTCGGGTTTGTCTGAGGCAACCAGTTCGAACACAACCTTGTTGCTGCGTGCCGTGAGTTGGGCTTCGTCGGCACGCAGTCGTACTGGCAGCTCCATGACATCGCCGGCCATCACCTCAATCTCCTTCATGTCGGTGCGTAGCTCGAGGCCCGGGATGCCTGCCACGCTCAGCGTATAGCGGTGGGCAACCTCGTCCATGTTGAGTATCTTCAGGATGTAGACGTTTTCTATCAGACCCTCATCGGTCTCTCTATAGAGACGATTGCGGTCACGGATCACATCGAGACCCAGCGCCGTCCGCGTCTCGATGGAATAGGCGAAGATGCCCATGATGACCAGTAGAAAGACGGCATAGACCACGATACGCGGACGCAGGATCCGCGTCTTGCCTCCCGTCATCTCGTGCTGCGTGGTGTACTTTATCAGACCCCTTGCGTACTCCATCTTGTCCATGACATCGTCACAGGCATCAATACAGGCGGAACAGGCAATGCATTCATACTGCAGGCCGTTGCGTATATCGATCCCGGTCGGGCATACCTGCACGCACAGGGTGCAGTCGATGCAATCGCCCAGGCCCAGTTCCCGCGAATCGGCGCTGCGCCTGCGCGAGCCGCGCGGTTCTCCGCGTTCGGGCAGATAGGAGATGATCAGGGTGTCCTTGTCGAACATGGCGGACTGAAAGCGCGCATAGGGGCACATGTACAGGCACACCTGTTCGCGCATCCAGCCGGCATTGCCGTACGTGGCAAATCCGTAGAACACGACCCAGAAGCTTTCCCAGGGCCCGAGACTGAACTGCGTCAGGCGCTGGCCCAGTTCGATGATGGGCGCGAAGTAACCGACGAAGGTGAAACCGGTCCAGATGGAAAACAGAATCCACAAGGCATGCTTGGTTGCCTTGATGCGCAGCTTTTTCGCGTTTATCGGCATCGCATCCAGCTTCTGCTGATGCATGCGGTCGCCTTCCACCCTGCGCTCCATCCACAGAAAGGCCTCGGTCCAGACCGTCTGCGGGCAGGCATAGCCACACCAGATACGCCCGGCCAGTGCCGTAAAGAAAAACAGGGCGAGCCCGGCGATAATCAGCAGGAAGGCAAGGTAGATAAAGTCCTGCGGCCACAGGGTCAGGCCGAAGATATGGAACTTGCGTGCCGGCAGGTCCAGCAAGACGGCCTGGTGCCCGTTCCAGCGCAGCCACGGGGTAAGATAGAAGATGCCCAGCAGGCCCAGCACCCCGGCAGTCCGCAAGCGCGCATACAAGCCGTGCACCTCGCGCGGGTAGATCTTCTCGCGCTTGGCATACAGCGACTGTTCCAGCTGTTCGTCAGCCTGCCGTTGCCTGGGCCCTTTTGTTGCGGGGCTGGTCATGCTTCCCCGGTCAATCGACCTGCTTATCCAGGCCCTGCCGCATGCAATTGGTGATTGCGAAATAAAGGGTGCCAATACCCGAGACGGCGGTAATCAGCCAGAACAGGAAAAAACCAATTGTGTAGATACCCAGCCGGCTGACCTCCAGGTCTGTGCCAAACGGGATCAGGTCATCCGGATCGAATGCCGAGAAGAACAGCCCGGTCGCCACGGTCGCGGTCAGGAATGACGGCCACAGGATTGCGATGCTCTTCTGCAGCCTGGATATCCGGCTGGTTGTCATGGGGAGACCGTCTTGCATCAGCGCATACCCTCACACGAAGGTTGTCGGTCCGCCCGCAACAGGGCACGACACGACACCCTATTCTGCCTCGCTCTCCTGTCCGGTCGACAGACTGTAGACATAGGCAGCCAGCAGATGCACCTTGTCCTTGCCCAGGAATTCGCTATGCGGCGGCATCTGGCCGTTACGCCCGTTGGCGACCGATTCCATAACGCGCAGCTGCGAGCCGCCATATAACCAGACATTATCCGTCAGGTTGGGTGCACCCAGCAGCAGGTTACCGCTACCGTCTGGCCCGTGACAGGACGTGCACAGCATCTGGTATTTCTCCTGGCCACGCGCAGCTGCCGCCGCGTCGATGTCGCGGCCGCCCAGCTTGAAGACGTACTCGGTTACGTCGGACACGCCCTGCTTGCCACCCAGGGCCTGCTCCCAGGCCGGCATGACGCCGTTGCGGCCATTCATAATGGACTGCTCGATCTGCTCCGGCATGCCGCCATAGAGCCAGTCGTTGTCACGCAGATTGGGGAAACCGCGCGCACCGCGCGCATCGGAGCCGTGACAGGTGGCGCAATAATTGACGAACAGCCGCTCGCCCATCTTGCGGGCTGTGGCATCGGCCGCCACGGCCGGGATCGACATATCCCGGTACTTGGAAAACAGCGGGCCGTACTTGGCATCACCGATATCGACCTCATGCTGGTACTGCGACACCGATGTCCAGCCCAGCAGGCCGGCAAAATTGCCCAGCCCCGGATAGAGCAGCAGGTAACCGAGACCGAAGACCAGGGTGATATAGAACATACCCAGCCACCAGCGCGGCAGAGGGTTGTTGAGTTCCTCGAGGTCCTCATCCCAGATATGCCCCATGGACTTCGCCTGGTCCTCGGGGCTGATTTCGATCGACAGCCAGCGAATCAGGAAATAGCAGCCGATAATCCCGCCGATGGTCGGAATGATGATGAACCAGTTCCAGAAGCTGCTGGTGAAATCAGCCATTGGGATTCTCCTTGGAAATTTTTTCTGTTGGCGCCGGGGTATCCTCGGTGAACGGAATCCGTGACGCCTCCTCGAAGTGCTGCCGGCGCTTGCCGCTGTAGGCCCACAGGACGATACCGACAAACAGCACCAGCACAACGATGGTCCAGACAGACTGTATCAGCGAATAATCCATGTCCTATCTCCGGGTTTTGATCGCCGTGCCCAGGCCCTGCAGGTAGGCAATTAACGCGTCCATCTCGGTCTTGCCTTCCAGGTCAGCCACCGCGTTCGCAATCTGCGCGTCCGTATACGGCGCCCCCAGCGTGCGCAACACCTCCAGCTTCCTGTTGATATGGCGCGCATCGGCCGGGGTCTGTTCCAGCCACGGATAACCCGGCATGATCGATTCCGGCACAACGTCGCGCGGGTTGATCAGGTGCACCCGGTGCCACTCATCGCTGTAACGCTCGCCGACCCGTGCCAGGTCCGGGCCGGTGCGCTTGGAGCCCCACTGGAAGGGCCGGTCGTAGACAAATTCACCGGCCACCGAGTAATGCCCGTAACGTTCCGTCTCTGCCCGGAACGGCCGGATCATCTGTGAATGGCACAGGTAGCAGCCCTCGCGAACGTAGACATCGCGTCCGGCAAGACGCAACGGCGTATACGGCTCCAGTCCGGCGACGGCCTCGGTGGTGGACTGCTGGAAGAACAACGGAACAATCTGTACCAGGCCGCCGATCGATACAACGATCACTATCAGCACGATCATCAGGCCG
>JAOTTU010000188.1 GCA_029864225.1 Gammaproteobacteria bacterium
CCAATGGATACACTGTTTGCCAGTGGCGCGAATTATAATACCTATTCACAGTTTGTTGAGCCGGTTTTTCATGTGATCTGCGCGGGTTTCGCCTGCAGGCCGGAATACACCGGATGAAGGCAAGCAACAAGGGTATGGCAATGTGGCTGGGTATTGATACCGGCGGTACCTTTACCGACTTCGTCCTGTTTGACGGGCAGTCGCTGCGCGTGCACAAGGTGTTGTCCACGCCCCTGGCACCGGAGCAAGCCATCCTGCAGGGGATTGCCGATCTCGGACTGGAAACGGAGTCGCTGCAGGTGGTGCACGGCTCGACCGTGGCGACTAATGCCGTGCTGGAGCGCAAGGGCGTGCGCACCCTCTATATCACCAATCGCGGTCTGCGCGATGTGTTGACCATCGGCCGTCAGGCACGCCGCGAACTCTACAACCTGCAGCCGGAGCCGGTGCCCCCGCCGGTCCCGCGCGAACTCTGCCTGGAGGTGGGCGCGCGCCTGGGTGCAAGCGGGGAACGGGTGTCCGCGTTGAGCGCGGCGGACCGGGAACTGATCGAGGCGCAGGTGCGACGGCTGCAGCCGCGGGCCGTGGCGATCAACCTGCTGTTCTCCTTCGTGGATGACAGCGATGAACGGCGCATCGAGTCGTGGCTGCCCGAGGGGCTGTTCGTGTCGCGCTCCTCCGAGGTGCTGCCGGAGTACCGCGAGTACGAACGCGGCATTGCCACCTGGCTGAATGCCTGGGTCGGACCCCTGGTGGACGGTTATCTGCGCCGCCTGCAGCAGGCGTTGGCCCCGGCACCGGTCAGCGTCATGCAGAGTGCCGGCGGAACGGTCAGCGCCAGGCAGGCCGGGCGCAAGGCCGTGCATCTCTTGTTATCCGGTCCGGCGGGCGGATTGATGGGCGCACGTTTTATCGGCCAACAGGCGGGTGTCAGCCGGTTGCTGTCCTTTGACATGGGCGGGACCTCGACCGACGTGGCCCTGATCGAGGGCGAGATCCGGCTGACCTCCGAGGGCCACGTCGGGCCCTGGCCGGTGGCTGTGCCGATGGTCGACATGCACACCATCGGGGCAGGGGGCGGCTCGATCGCCACCCTCGACAGCGGGGGCCTGCTGCAGGTGGGGCCTGAATCGGCCGGGGCGGTCCCGGGCCCGGCCTGTTACGGGCAGGGCGGGGTACTGCCCACGGTGACCGATGCCAATCTGGTGCTGGGGCGCCTGCAGGCGGATGCCTTCCTCGGTGGCGCCATGAGGCTGGATGTCGAGGCCGCCAGGCGGGCTGTGGCAACCATCGCGACGGCATTGGCTATCGATGTCGAGGCCGCTGCACAGGGCATTATCGAGATCGCCAATGAACACATGGCCCAGGCCCTGCGGGTGATCTCGGTACAGCGTGGCGTGGACCCGCGCGACCACGTGCTGGTGTCCTTCGGGGGCGCCGGTGGCCTGCATGTCTGCGCCCTGGCCGAGGCGCTGGGGATGCGGCGCGCCCTGGTCCCCGTGCATGCCGGGGTGTTGTCCGCGCTGGGCATGCTGGCGGCCCCGCGGGCACGCCAGCTGTCACACACCCTGACGGGGGTGCTGGACGACTTCGACGCGGCCTACCTGCGGCAACAGCTGCAGGCGCTGGCCGACAAGGGGGCCGCATCCCTGGTCGCGGAAGGTGTCGCGGCGCAGGACATCGCGAGCGAATATAGCCTGGATCTGCGCTACCAGGGGCAGTCGTTTACCCTGACCCTGCCTTGGCAGGGGCTGGGGCCCACCCGGGAGGCCTTTCAGCGCGCGCATGAACAGCGCTACGGGCATCGCCTGACCACCGCGGTCGAGCTGGTGAATATCCGCTGCAACTTGCACGGCCGGCCACCTGATATCATGCTGCCGAGCCTGGCAGCGGCGGATGGCCGGCAATCCCCCGATCGCTCTGTACGCCTTGCCGGTTATGCGCAGCCGGTGCCGGTCTGGGCGCGGGGGGCGTTGAATGCCGGCCAGGAGATGACCGGTCCGGCCCTGATAACCGAGACGGTCGCCACCACCTGCCTGCCGACGGGCTGGATCTGTCGCGTGGACCCCGTCGGCAACCTGGTGCTGGAACGTGTCTGATTTCCCTGATAAAAGCAGCCAGCTGGATAACCCCCGGCAGGCGCCAGGCGGCGCTGTGATAAACTAGCATCGTTTTAATCCCTTTGAGGTGTATTGCTGATGTTTGATGTTGTCCTGGAATTCTTGAGCGGCGGGGGAATGACCCGCCTGTCGACAGGCGCCCTGGTGCTAGTGGGCCTGGCCCTGACTCAGGTGACGATTGCCGGCGTCACCATTTACCTGCACCGGCACCAGGCCCACCGGGCGCTGGACCTGCACCCCGTGGTCAGCCACTTCTTCCGTTTCTGGCTCTGGATGACGACCGGCATGGTGACCCGTGAATGGGTGGCCGTGCATCGCAAGCACCACGCGAAATGCGAAACAGTGGAGGATCCCCACAGCCCGCGAATACTGGGAATCCGCACGGTGCTGTGGCGGGGTGCCGAGCTCTACCGGCGCGAGGCCGAAAAGGAACAGACCCTGGCGCACTATGGCCACTTGACCCCGGATGACTGGCTGGAACGGCACCTTTATGCACGCTTTCCCATCCTGGGTGTCACATTGCTGCTGGGGCTGAATATCACCCTGTTCGGGATTGCCGGCCTGGTGCTGTGGGCGGTGCAGATGCTGTGGATACCCTTCTGGGCGGCCGGTGTCATTAACGGTGTGGGCCACTGGTGGGGTTACCGCAACTACGAGACCCTCGACGCCGCCCGCAACATCACCCCCCTCGGTATTCTTATCGGTGGCGAGGAACTGCATTCCAACCACCATGCCTTTCCGGCATCGGCCCGGTTTTCCAGCAAGTGGTGGGAATTCGACCTGGGCTGGGCCTATATCCGTCTGCTGGCGCTGCTGGGGCTGGCCCAGGTCAAGAAGGTAGCGCCGTGCCGGCCGGTGATCCTGGAGCGCAAGGAAACCATTGACCAGGATACCGTGCGCGCCGTGGTGCTCAGCCGGATGTATGTCATGGCCAGTTACGCCCGGGAAGTGATCCGGCCGGTGCTCAGGCAGGAACGCCGCGCGGCCGACGGTTCCTGCCGGTGGCTGTTGCGTCGCGCGCGCGGCCTGCTGACCCGCGAGGCTGCGTTGATCGATGCGGCGGCGCGCGGGCGACTGGAACGGGTTCTCGAGCGGTTCAATAACCTGCGGGTTGTCTACCAGTACCGTCAACAGCTGCAGTCGGTTTGGGCGCGCCAGGCGGTCAACCAGGAACAGTTGCTGAAGGCGCTCCAGGAATGGTGTCAGCAGGCCGAGGCAACGGGTATCACGGCCCTGCAGGAGTTCTCGCAGCGCCTGCGCGGGTACAGCCTGCAAGCGGCCTGATTTCTATTCCAAAGCCAGTCTCACCGCAAAGGCGCAGAGGACGCAGAGAAAATACCAATATAACCCTCACCGCAAAGACGCAAAGGGCGCAAAGGACATAAAGAAAAACATTTACCGCAGAGTCGCCGAGGACGCAGAGAATTATTGTTTCAAAGAACTAAACCCAGTACTTCATCCAAGTGAAAACGGGAACCCGGCGAATGGT
>JAOTTU010000189.1 GCA_029864225.1 Gammaproteobacteria bacterium
CGCAACGGCCCGCTATCACGCCGGTGACTATGCGGCAGCCGCCGAGGGTTTCAACGGTGAGGATCCTGACAGCAGCTATAACCGCGGCAATGCCCTGGCCCGGGCGGGCCGGTTGCCGGAGGCGCTCGCGGCCTACGACCAGGCCCTGCAGCAGCAACCGGGACACGAGGATGCACGTTTTAACCGCGAGTTGATTGAGAAACTGTTACAGGAACAACAACCGCAGTCCGGTCAGGGCGGATCGTCGGATTCGCCCCGGGACGAACAACAGGCGGGAACGGATCAGGGTGATAGCGCCAACAATAAGCAGCAACAAAATCCGGCCGATTCGCAGTCGGGCCAGCCAGAAGCCGGCGATAACGCGTATAGCGCCCGGTCTGAACAACCGCAGGCGGATACTGCCGACGAAGAACCGGCACGGTCTGCAGGCGAGCAACGCTCGAAACAAACGGCAGGCGAACAATCTGCCAACGCAGATCGCCCCAATGATCCTATGACGGAAGAACAGACAGATACCGCCGAGAGATCCCGTGCCGATGTAGCACCCACCGAAAAGGGTGCGCTACCGGAAGACATGGATGCGCAGGCGCGGCAGGCGGAGCGCTCCGGTGATCGGCACATGGCATCGACAGACATTCAGCAGCAAGACCCGATGAGCGAACAGGAACTTGCACTTGAGCAGTGGTTACGCCAGGTACCGGATGATCCGGCCGGGCTGTTGCGGCGCAAGTTTATGCTGGAACATCTGTTGCGGCAGAAGCGGCACCAAACGCCATGATCCCGCACTTCGTTCGTATCGTTTCGCTGCTGGTCGCAATATTGTGTGCCGTTGATGTGGCATGGGCCGCGGATGTGAACGCCTGGCTGGATCGGACCCGGATCAGTGCAGGCGAAACGGCGCAACTCACGCTGGAGGCAGAAGGCCAGGTGAGTGGACGGCCCGATACTGCGCCGCTGGAGACGGACTTCGAGGTGCTGGGCATGTCCACCGGCAGTCGCGTGAATATCGTCAATGGCCGCACCGATGCCCGCACGACCTGGACCCTGACACTGAGCCCGAAGCGTAGCGGTAGGTTGACAATACCGGCCTTGCGCATCGGAGGCAGCCGCAGCACCGCATTGACCCTGGAGGTTTCGGATGTACCGGCGCCAGCGCCTGATAGTGGTGCCGACATCCTGATCGAAACCGAACTCGCGCCGCGTGAGCCCTATGTGCAGGCACAGTTGCTCTATACGGTCCGGCTATTGTCTGCGGTGCCGATCAGTGGCGGTCAGCTGAGCGATCCGAAACCCGAAAATACCCTGGTGCAACGCCTTGGCGAGGACCGGGAATACGCGTTGATGCGCAACGGCCGGCGTTACCAGGTCATCGAGCGGCGCTATGCCCTGTTCCCGCAGACAAGCGGACCGCTCGAGCTGGCCGCGCCGGTATTTGACGGGGAGATACCCGATTCGAGCCGGCGTCGCACGAGCCCGTTCAAGCGATTCTTCGGCAACGATCCCTTTTTCGGCAGTGACCCCTTCGATGATCTCATGACACCGACGCGCCGGGTGCGGGTGCGGGGCGAGCCGGCCGAACTGGACATTCGGCCGCGACCGGATGCGGCGCAGGGCGCCCACTGGTTACCGGCTGAGCGGCTGCTGCTGAATGGCGCATGGCAACCGGATACCGAAGCAATTCAGGTGGGCGAGCCTGTCACCCTGGTACTCGAGATCGAAGCGCGTGGACTGACCGGCGGGCAGCTGCCGAATCCCCTGCCGGCGAACGTCGACGGCTTCAACGTCTATCCGGACCAGGCGCAACGGCAGACCGATTCCGGGGATTCCGGTGTAACCGGTCACCTGCAGCAGAAAATCGCCTTCATACCGGAGCGGTCCGGCGAACTGGCCCTGCCGGCAATCGAGGTGCACTGGTGGGATACACAGGCGAACCAGGAACGTATTGCGAGTTTGCCTGGTCGCATGCTGCATGTGACGCCCGCAGCAGGTCAAGCTACACAAGACACCAGTGCCCGGGTTACTATGCAACCAGCGGGTGATGATAATGTGTCGGATCATGCCGTCGCGGATATCTCAATGCCGGAGCCGTCACAGGCCCTATTGAAATCACCACGAACTTCTTCGCCGGGGCCATGGCCCTGGATCAGCGCCGCATTGGCCATCGGCTGGTTAGTCACTCTGGTGTTCTGGTGGGTGCGTAGCCGGGGTATCCGGCATGCCGTGCCCGGGGAAAAGTCAACGGCTTCGAAAGCAATGGAAGCAAACGTTGCACGGAAGCAATTTCTTGCCGCTTGTCAGGCCAATGACGCGACAACTGCGCGCCGGATGCTGCTCGCCTGGGCTGCGGCACATTGGCCGACAGATCCACCGCAAGGGCTGGAGGCCCTTGCACAGCGTTTGCATGATCCCGTGGCAGGGGAGGCGCTCGCAGAGTTGAATCGCGCTTTATACAAGGAAGATGGCACCTGGAACGGGGTGTCGCTATCGAAATGTTTGCAGCAATTACCCCAACAGGATTCCGGGAAGCCAACAGCCAGGGATGTACTTGCTCCGCTCTACCCTCATCTGACATACCTC
The DNA here is from genome assembly GCA_029864225.1 of Gammaproteobacteria bacterium. Lineage (GTDB taxonomy): Bacteria > Pseudomonadota > Gammaproteobacteria > UBA9214 > UBA9214 > CAMYJZ01. The sequence goes on from JAOTTU010000189.1 coordinate 2,578, forward strand.
CCGAAGGGGTGAGACGCTATCTGCGTTGGCATGACCGGATCGGGGCCGATCGTTGTCGGGTTGAGCTCATCGCGTTTGCCTGCGTTGCGGTGAATGCTTCAGTGCCGTGTGGAGGCGGTTGCCGGTGGCTGCATTGCCGTCGTTTCAGAACACTGGCCACTGCGCCCCCCAAAAAGGCGTAAATTACCGCAGGCCCTACAACGAAAAGACCCACAAACAGGTCTGCCAGAGGCGCAGTTGCCAGCCAGCCCAGAGTACTGCCGAGCAATGCACCTGAATAGAGCGATACCCAGTTGAACCGCATTACCAGCGCGGCAACGGCCACACCCGCGACAATGGCCACGATGTAGACGCCGGCATGATCAAAAACCGCAAGTCCTGCAAACGCACCGGCCACGACGCCTGCGCACAGCAGTGCCGTAACAGCGGCGAAAGGCCAGGAAATGCAGAATGGGCGCCTGGAATACCTGACAAGCATAGCCGCATGCACCAGCAGGATCAGGCAGGCCCCTGCTTCAAGGAAAGCGCCAAGCTGTTCAAGTTCCCGGATTGAGGGGTCATCGGTGATCGCGAGCGAGGCCCGATAGTGCTGCACGGCCAGAACGGCACGCCACACGGCTGTCGCTGCCAAGATGGCCGCTGCAATCAGGACCGTATAATATCTAGCTGCGCCGGTTTTCTGCATGCACCCCGTTGCCTCGCTAATATAATAATGAATACGATGTAGCGGTGGTCTCAGCCGCCTTCGCCGAAATCGCTTGTACGGTTACGTTTCCTTTTTTCCAGGCTTCTGATAAGTCTTAACAGGCCCTGGGCGTAATGCGTCAGCGTTGTCCCCCTCAGTTCACCAGCTGCACCCTGATTTGCGTTGCGGCGGCCCGGCCATGATCATCGGCCGCGCGAATCTCGAATTCCCCGACTGCCGGTTTCCAGAACAGGACCTCGGCGCGCGGCGTACTCCCGATGAAGCGCTCATCGACAAACCAGTAGAGGGTCTTTGCATCCGCTTCGGTAATTGCACTGAAC
>JAOTTU010000041.1 GCA_029864225.1 Gammaproteobacteria bacterium
ATGCAACGTCGCCGGTATCGGTTTGGGTCAGCTGTTCCCGAACATCTTCCAGGCAGTGGGAAGCGTCGAGGCAGCCCACATCAATCTGCCGGTGGCGGTACTTGTCTGGCTGATGATCATCCCCATGCTGCTCAAGATAGACCTGAAAGCCCTCAAGGGCGTGAAGCAGCACTGGCGTGGCGTCGGGGTAACCTTGTTCGTTAACTGGGGGGTCAAGCCTTTTTCCATGGCTTTGTTTGGCTGGTTATTCATTGGCTATCTGTTCCGCGATTATCTACCAGCTGAACAAATTGATTCTTATATCGCCGGACTGATCCTGCTGGCCGCTGCACCGTGTACGGCCATGGTATTCGTTTGGAGCCACCTGATGCGCGGCGAACCGCATTTCACCCTGTCGCAGGTGGCATTGAATGACGTGATTATGGTGTTTGCCTTTGCGCCTATCGTTGGGCTGTTGATGGGCCTCTCCACTATCACCGTACCCTGGGACACATTGCTGCTGTCTGTAGTGCTCTACATCGTGGTGCCGCTGATTATCGCCAACTTGTGGCGTAGCGCATTACTCAAGCAGGCGCATGGGTACAGGCGACTTGCGCGGACGATCAAACGCCTGCACCCGGTTTCACTGGGTGCCTTGCTGGCCACGCTCGTGCTGCTGTTTGGTTTCCAGGGCAGACAGATTATCGCCGGACCACTGATAATCGTCCTGCTGGCGGTACCCATACTGATCCAGGTCTTTTTCAATTCCGGGTTGGCTTACCTGCTTAATCGCCAGGTGCGTTCGCCCCATTGCGTGGCGGGGCCATCCGCGCTGATTGGTGCCAGCAATTTCTTCGAGCTGGCAGTGGCCACGGCCATCGCGCTGTTCGGATTCGAATCGGGTGCTGCGTTGGCTACAGTGGTGGGCGTGCTTATCGAAGTTCCGGTCATGTTACTGGCTGTGTATGCGGTCAATCGGTCGCGGGGCTGGTACGAGCGCCGTAGCGGCGTGTTGCCATACGAGGAGTGTTGTCCTGCAGATATGCACCTGCATTCGCAGCACTAGCTTTTCTATACTCAGCAGGATGTGGACTGAAAGGTTTCAGTGTTACTTTTCACTGACAGAATATTCGAAATAAACCGAGCCCGGACTAATAAACTGAATCTAAAATGTCATTACACTAAACGACGGGAGTCGTGAAGTGGACGTTCAAATGGATGATAGATCATGACACGTCCCCAGCTATTATAGAGAACGCTATTCCCGACTTTTATCAGAGGTAAGATACAGCCAGAGAAAACCAGAAATCCCGGCCAGAATTGAGGCGAGAAGAACCCCGGTTTTTGCCATCAGTAGATCCTGTGCATGGTGGGCGAAGCCCAGTTCCGCAATGAATATCGACATGGTAAAGCCGATGCCACCCATCAGTGCCGCGCCGACAATGTGCTTGAAATTCAGATCATTTGGAAGAGAGGTCAGACCCAGCTTTACGGCAACCCAAGAGAAACCGGCGATGCCGATCAGCTTTCCGCCTACCAGACCAAATGCAATGCCCACTGAGACCGGGTGAGTGAGGATGCTGCCAAGAGAGGACCAGTCGATAGGAATACCCGCATTGGCCAAAGCGAAGATAGGGATAACAAGATAGGCGGATGGAAGGTGCATCTTGGTTTCCAGGATTTGAGCTGGTGCCTGCACCAGTTGCACACCCTCTCCCAATGCCCTGACTCGGGTACGCAGTTCATCATTATTAACGATGTTCTTTTCGCGCTGGTAGGCCCGTTTGATCTGTCCAACCATCTCATTAATATGCGAAAGGAGACGATCCGGATCAAACTTCGGGCGCATGGGAATGGTGAATGCCAGAAAGATGCCTGCGAGAGTTGCATGGACACCACTTTTCAACATGGCTATCCAGAGCACCACACCAATCAGGATATATGGTAAAGGGCGGCGTATACCCCCGAGATTCATTGTAACCAGCAGTAGCAACATGGTGGCCACAGCAGCCAGGGCAAGGAAATTTATTGTTTCTGTATAGAACAGCGCTATAACCATGACGGCACCGAGATCGTCCACAATCGCCAGTGCCACCAGGAATGTCAGCAGGCTTTTTGGTATCCGCTTGCCTAGTAACGCCAGAGTACCCAGGGCAAAGGCAATATCGGTTGCCATCGGTACACCCCAGCCATCAAGGGTATGCCCCTCCGGGTTGATACTTATATAGATAAGAACAGGTACCACCATGCCACCTACAGCGGCAATTATTGGAAGCATCGCCAGTTTTGGATTGGCAAGTTCACCCACCAGAATCTCACGCTTGAGTTCCAGCCCGACCACGAAAAAAAACAGGGCCATCAAACCATCATTGATCCAATGATGCAGCGATTTCGATAGTTGGAATCCTTCCATGCCTATCGTAAATGGCAACTCCAACAGGTGGCGATAAGCCTCATTCCACTGGCTGTTGGCAATATAGAGTGCTGCAACCGCACACAGCATGAGTAGAACGCCACTGGTCGTCTGACGGTGAATAAACTCTTCCAGGGGCGTTAATACCCGATCAAAGGCCTTTTCCCATGGAGCGATGTACTCTTTTCCGATCTGATTTTTCATAAAAGCCACTGCTGTCCCATTTATTTCCTACTCGTCCTGTGCAAGGACCTGAGTATGCTGTTTTTTAAAACGATAGCAAATGGACCGGGGACATGAAATATGCCAGTGATATCAGGGATGGAATTCCCGCTTCCATGGGAGGAGAAGGCCAGGGTGAGGGTTGCCCCTCAGCCTCGGTAACTGCTCCCAGCAGCGCTGGCTGTTATTTCAATGCCTCGTGCGCCTGCTGGTCGGCGTGGTAGGAGGAGCGCACCATGGGGCCGCTGGCGACATGGGTGAAGCCCAGTTCGTAGCCTATTTCACCGAGCCGGTCGAATTCGTCCGGGTGCACGTAGCGATCCACGGGCAGGTGATGGACGCTGGGTTGCAAGTACTGGCCGAGGGTGAGCATGTCGCAGTCATGGGCGCGCAGGTCGCGCATCACCTGTTCCACTTCCTCGATGGTTTCGCCGACTCCCAGCATGAGGCCCGACTTGGTGGGCACTTCCGGGTGCAGGGCCTTGAAGCGCTTCAGGAGGTTCAGTGACCAGGCATAGTCCGAACCGGGGCGCACCTTCCTGTACAGGCTCGGCACGGTTTCCAGGTTGTGGTTGAAGACATCCGGGGGTGAGTCGATCAGGATGTCCAGTGCGCGGTCCATGCGGCCGCGGAAATCCGGCACCAGTACCTCCACCTTGATACCTGCGCTGTACGCGCGGATGGCCTCGATGCAGCGCGCGAAGTGGGCCGCGCCACCATCGCGCAGGTCATCGCGGTCCACCGAGGTCACCACCACATAACGTAGCCCCATCTGCCGGATGGTGCGACCCAGGTTCTCCGGCTCATCGGCGTCCAACGGATCGGGGCGGCCATGCGCCACGTCGCAGAACGGACAGCGCCGTGTGCAGATGTCACCCATGATCATGAAGGTGGCGGTGCCGCCTGCAAAGCATTCGCCGATGTTGGGACAGGAGGCCTCTTCACACACCGTGTGCAGGCGGTTGTCGCGCAGCACGCCCTTGAGCCGGCCGACGGCCGGGTCGGCCGGGGACTTCGCGCGGATCCAGGCCGGCTTGCGCAGCGGCCGGGTGGTGGTCTCGATCTTGACGGGGATGCGGGCGGTCTTGGCTGCGCCGCGCTGTTTCTTTTCGGGGTTGTTCATCAGTCCTGGTTTTCCAGTAAGCGTTCAAGTTGTTGGTGTAATTCCACACCGACCCGGTCGAGCGCCGTGGTGATGCCGAGGTCGGCCATCTGGGTGACTTGCAGGCCGGCAAAACCGCAGGGATTGATCCTGGAGAAGGGTGCCAGGTCCATGTCCACGTTCAGGCAAAGGCCATGGAATGAACAGCCCTTCCTGATGCGCAGCCCCAGCGCCGCGATCTTGCGATCATCCACATACACCCCGGGGGCCTTGTTACGCCGGTTGGCCTCGATGTCGTAATCGGCCAGCAGCTCGATCACCGCCTGTTCCAGCAGATGTACCAGTGACTGTACCCCCAGCCCGCGCCGGTTCAGGTCAAACAGGGTATAGGCAACCAGCTGGCCAGGGCCGTGGTAAGTGACCTGGCCGCCACGGTCGACCTGGATGACCGGGATATCACCGGTGCCGAGCAGATGCTCCTGTTTGCCGTTGCGTCCCAGGGTAAATACCGGCGGGTGTTCCAACAGCCACAGTTCATCCGGCGTCGTGGCCGTGCGCGCGGCGGTGAAGGACTGCATGTTGCGCCAGGTCTTCTGATAGTCCACCCGGCCCAGCTTGCGTACCGCTAACGTTGCCACTCCAAAGTCGTCTTGTGTATCAGCCAGTGCGGACATGGGTCGGTATCAGATGGCCATGATGACGTCGTCGTGATCGACCAGGTCCTGGTAGATCGCGTCGAGCTGCGCGCGGCTGGTGGCGTGTACCACGACGGTCACGGCGATGTAATTGCCCTGCTTGCTGTCGCGGGTACGGGTTGCGCCCTCGCTCAGGTCCGGGGCATGCCGGCGCACGATCTCGATGACCGTCAGGTCCAGGTTGCAGCCGGATTTCCCCATCGCCTTGATAGGGAAGTCACAGGGAAATTTCAGCGGGCTCTCTTGTTCGTCACTCATGGTGTGCAGCGCTCGGGCCCGGATGGGCAGGACCGGCATTTTAACGTGCCAGCCGGGAAGAGTATAAGGCCGCGGCCAGGGAAAACCGCTAAATCATTAAATTTACGAAGGTTATATGAATGGGACGGATTTATTTTTCAACGGCCTGCCACGCGCTGGTTTTCTCACCAAACAGAAAATAAATCTATCCCCTGTTATTTGTGACGCGGGTGCGGCCGCCGTACGGGGTCGTGTTCGGATTCCGGCTTGTATTTCGGATTACGGGTGACGTTGGGAGGGTGCTTCCTATCGTTCTGATCGCGGACGTAATCGCGCAGGGTGTCGTGGCTGTGCCGCCGGGGCGGATGAACGGGTACCGGCACCGGTACCGGATAGACGATGGTGGGGGTCGGTTCGTCGCGGCCTTCAAGCTCATTTGCCTCGGCTTCGGACTCGGCCTGGCGTGCCGCGGTCTCGGCCTGCAGGCGTTCCGCCGTTGCCCGTTCATTTTCCAGGCGGCTTTTCTGCATGCGTTCAACCTGCCTGACCACGGAATAATAATCGTCTCCCCCAGTGTTGCCCACCACGGGCACCGGTTCGACTTCGATCTGTCTCGCTTTGACCGAGCCGTCCTCGGGCGGGGACTCGCTGAAGTGGGTAACACCCTCCTTGTCGATCCAGGTAAAGACCGCACCGGTAAATGCCGGCGTCAGCGGCAGTGCCAGCAGGAGGGAACCGGCCAGGGCGGTGGAATATTTCATGAAAGCTAACCTCATTCTCATTCGATTCTCGTAGGTGCGGTCAAGTTCCCCGTCCTGTTTCCCGGGCGCTGTTCAGAAATGTCGTGCCAGGGAGATCTGCACATGGTCGTCATCGCGGAAACTGTACAGGGGATCACCGGGAGCGGGTTTGGAGAACAGCCGTGCCTCGACCTCAACGGTCCAGTTGTCGCCGAGCCGGCGGCTGGCCTCGAGGTTATAGGACCTGGCGTTGTCCTTGCGATCGGCGATCACGCCGAACAGGGCCTCGGTGGACTGGACATCATTCAGCGCCAGGCGCAGGCCGACCATGATGTCATCCTCAAAGGGGGTCGGGGCGGCCTCGCCCCGGTCGTCGTAATGGTATTCGCCGATGAAGCCGAGATCGGCCGCCGTGTCGAAGATGCCGACGGCAGTGTATTCGAAGCCCCCGACCAGTGCGCTGTAGCGGTCTCCCTGCCCGGAACGTGTCAGCCATTCCAGTTTCCACAGCCAGTCCCCCTTGGTCGCCTGCAGGTCCAGGCTGGTCTGGTCGATGGTTTCATAGAGCGGTACCAGCACGGCTTCCCCGCTACCTGTCAGACCGGGGAGCAGGCGCGGATTGCGCGTGGTCCCGGAAAAGTGCGCCAGTCCGAAGTCCCAGTCACCGATGTAGTGTGACCAGCGAATCGCGAAGTCCACATGCCTGTCCTCGGCAGCGGAGGCATAGAGGGGGTGGTCGGTGTCGACACGGGGAAGGCTGCGCAGCCGGCCCTTGCTGCCTGGAAAGGTGCGTTCACGAAATCCCGGGAGCATGAACAGGTTGACTGTACCCCAGTCGCGGATCAGCGCGAGGTTGACCAGCGGCTGCCCCAGCTTGTCTTCCTGGTCGATGTTCTCGACCAGGTCGGTCTGGTTGATGATGTCGACCAGGTGTTGTGACTCCGCCACCCCCCAGAACACCTTGCTGATACCGGCGCGCAGTTCCCAGGAGTCACCGGCCTGCAGCCAGACCAGTTCGCGAATGTCGGCATGGCTGCGTTCAGGGTCATGCTGGTCCCAACGCAGGAAGCCTTCGATGGTGAAGCTTTGCCGGCCGTCGTCCCACTCGGTGTAGTACTCCGGTTCGGTCACCAGGGAAAGATTGTCACCGTGCTGGCGTGCATCCGCAGGCTCATGCAGGAACACCCGGGCCTCGGACTGGATATACCCCGACCACGCGCCGGCATGGAGCAGTGCGGGTGCGGCGAGGCCGGTGACTAGCGCCAGCAGCGCAAAGCGGCAGGGGGGGTGTCTGGAAATGGTCATGTCCTCAGGTATATCAGTGTAACAGGGCGCTGCTTGCCCGCAGCAGCGATTAGATCGCATCCGGGGTAAGGAGTAAATACTCATGAATATCAATACGTCAGGGTAGATCCGAAGCTTCCGGGAGAGGCCTGGCCGGGGCCAGTGCTGCCGGCTAAAGCAGTCTCATATGGTGGCCGATATCCCCTACGTAGTGCAGGGAAAACTGCTTGATTCACGAAATGCACACGATGGGGGCAGATATGAGCGTTGCAACTCACGATGACGTGCTGAAAAAACGCAAGTCGCGCCGCGGGCGCCGCAAGGGCATGGCCGCACTCAGGAAGCTGCGCCAGGCACTGGCACGACGCAAACTGGAAGAGATGCGCGATGAAGAGTTGTTGCAGGAACAGATCTACGACGTACTCGCCGAAGACTGAGCCGTCGGCGCATGCGCCAACCAGCACTTGTCTGCCAGGTGCCTGACCGGCATTAATACGGTTGCCGCCAGTCTGCAGGAGCACTCTGCGAGCACAATCGGAAAATCATTTCCGCAGCAGCCACGGAAGAACACGGAAATATAAGAAAAGAAATAATCAAGGAAAGTCTGATCAAGCTGTCATTCCGGGCGGAGCATAGTGGAGATCCGGAATCCATCAGCTGGTAATCAGGCAGTTACTGGATTCCGGCCTTCGCCGGAATGACGAAGGATGAGTTAATCAGGCCTTCGATAAAAAAAAGACATCGCCAACCTGTGACAGGCCAATATGTAATTGGTGTGTTTGTGTTATTTACAATAATTGGCTTTTGATGTTTATCTTTCCGTGTTCTTCCGTGAATTCCGTGGCTATTATCCTGATGGATTCTCAGCCTTTAATCCTTGATCCACTTCTCCAGGGCCGCGATTATTTTCTCGGCCTGGTCCTTGCTGGAAATGTTGAACTTGGATTTCTGCTGGTATTCGCCCCCGCGTTTCTGATAGCGGCGGATGGTGAACTTGTCCGGGCCGTACTCCTCCTTGGAACGGTTCCAGTCCTGGTAACGGTAGATGATCGTGCACCAGGCTCCCTTGGTGAGGATTTCCTTGTCCAGTTCCTTGACGGTCTCGATGCCGTCTTCCTCGTAGGTGACTGTCAGTTCTTCAGCGGTTGAGGCCATGCGGTACTCCGGGGTTGCATTGTGATTGGGTGACAGTATGCCGGCCCATGGCCGGACGGTTGCGGCGGCCATCATACGGATTTATTCGGCCAGCGGAAGCGGTGCCGAGTTATCTGATATAAATCAGTTATTTGAAGTCTAACTCGGGAGGATCATAGTTCTGCTGGCGGTGCCGGCGGGAATTCCTCGGGTTGGCCGGGCGGGATCTCCACCGGGGGTTCGGGCGTGGTTTCCGGTGGACCTTGCGGGGGGATGTCAGGCGGCAGGTCGGGCTGGGGTTCCTCCGGCGGTGATCCTGGCGGGATCTCCGGCTCACCCGCCAATAGCGTGCGCCTCTCGTGTCGGGTCATCGCGTGCATCTCAGCTGCATGTTGCATCAGGCTCCTGGTTAAAGTGTAGACGCACATGCACCGCACCGCTGTCAGTGCATGACCAGGGCGGCGAGCACGTACAACAGCAGGGCCGTGATGATCACCGCAGTGAAACCGAACTGGATGGCCAGCAGGGTGGCCAGCACCGCGCTGAGTACCGAGGCGCAGCCGTTGATGCCCCAGGCCCAGGGGACCAGTGCGGGCCTTACGGCGGCGAGTCGGGCCAGCCCGAGGGGAAACGGCATGCCCATGAAAAACGCCAGGGGTGCAATCAGTACAATCGCCACCAGGATGCGGATGACGACGGGCAAGTGCAGCAGGGCGGTAAACACCGGGTCGAGCAGCAGCAGGTAGAGCAGGCCGAACACGGCGATACCGGACACCGCCCTGGCTGTTGCGTGCTGCGTGGGCGACGGGTGTGCCTGCCGGCGTGCCGTCCAGGCGCTGCCGGCGCCGGCGAACAACAGAAAGGCGGTCAGCACGATGGCGACGGCATACAGCGGGTGGTGCAGGAACAGGATGAATTTCTGGATAAATGCGATCTCGATAAACAGGAAGGCCAAGCCGATTGCGAAAAAGTAGAGCACCACCCGGGACGGACGGGCCGCGCTTGCCGGCTCGTCCTGGCTGCTGCGCAGCACCACTAGCGGTAGCAAGATCAAAACGCTGCTCAGCACCAGTGCCTGCAACAGGGTGGTCACCAGCACAAGGTAACCGGCCTCCAGTAACGGCAGCCCGCCCTGGCCGCGCAGCGCGAGTATCTCCGGCAAGACCTCCCACTTGAAAAAATGAAAGAAATACGGGCGGTCGTCCGTGGCCGGGGTGATGTCGAACTTGTAGCGTTCCATAAACGTCGCATCCCGTGCACCGGTCAGGGCAGCCGCGGCCTGGTAAAAATACGCCTGGGTGAAGACATTGACCCGGTTGGCCGCGTCTGCCGGCATGCCGGGATACCAGGCGGTGTCGAAGGCCCGTGTCAGGCAGAAGTCCTGTAGCCGGGTTATCTCGTCCGTGCTGAAGACGCCGTTCTTTATCAGCAAGGTGCTGGTCTGCCAGCCACGGATCAGGACCAGCCGCTTGCCGGGATCCTCAATGCCTGATTCCCGTAGTGCACGCACCGCGGTGGCAAGGAGTTTCAGGGTGTCGCGCGGTGGCAGTTTGATCCAGCGGCTGATGGCCAGGTAGCCGCCGGGCGCCACGCGTGCCAGGTAGTCCTGCAGTGCCTCGACCGTGTACAAGTAGCTTTCATTGAGCGCGTGCAGACCGCTGCTGGAGGCGCCGAAGGCATCCAGCAGGGTGATCTGCACCAGGTCGTAGGATCCCCGGCTGCGCCGGATAAAACCACGCGCCTCGCCGCGGTGGATCCGGACGGCGGGGTGGTCGTAGAGGTGTCCGGCCCAGTCGGCATGGTCCTTCCTGACCAGTTCGATCAGCTGCGGGTTGAGTTCCACGGCATCGATCCGCTGCACCCCGTGGTTGAGTGCTTGCTGGACATCTGCGCCGGCACCTGCACCCAGTACCAGCACCCGCTGTAGTTCGGCCAGGTAATAGGGCAGAGCCGAGGTCAGGTCATCCAGGTAGGCCAGCGTCTCCCCCTGCGGATTGTGGTTGATGGCCGTCAGCCCGTCGGCGTCGGTGAACACCCCGAGTTGCGCGGGTAGGGGTGCGCTTGATTGCAGGCTCAGTCCGGGCGCATGGCGCAACGGGACCCGCGGGCTTTCGACCACGCTGATCAGCCCCAGCGGACTGGAACGCTGCTCGATAACCCGGGCGCCGCCGATGCGCAGGGTCTGGCTCATGGTCTTGTAGGGCGACGGCTGCGGTGTCAGCCATTCAGCCGGTAGGGCGAGTAGCAGCACGGCGGCAAGCACGGTGCCGGCCAGTCCGTGGGCGCGCGGGCCCTGGAGTTCGCTGGCGGCCACCAGGCTGGCAAGCAGGCCGAGCGTACCGAGCAATTTCAGTGCCGTGCCCGGGAAGACTGCAAACAGCAGCAGGACGATACCCAGGCTGCCCAGCCCCGCCCCCAGCAGGTCGGCGGCATAGACGCGCGCGATCGCCTGCCGGTAACGGGTGAGTGCCAGCGCAACCGCGTTGGCCGCGAACAGGAATGGCAAGGCAAGCAGCAGGTAGACCGCGAGCAGATACAGGGCCTGGTGCCAGTCCCAGAGGATCTCCTCGGCGTTGAGCGGTACCTGTTGTGCCGCCAGGGTGCAGGCAACCGACGACAGGCCGAACAGGGCCAGGTTAATACGGTAGGCCCCGGGAAAGTGCGCCAGCAACCAGGGCCGTGCCAGCGAGATGAAGGTCCCGCTGGCGCCATAGCCCAGCAGCGCCAGGCTGATGATCATGTAGGCGAAGTGATGCCACTGGATGATCGAGAACAGGCGCATCAGCAGGATTTCGTAGGCCAGTGCAGCGGCCGAAACCAGGCTGATGGAGATCAGCGGTGGACGTTCCAGTGTCCCGGATGAGGTCATCTCGGGAGTATCAATGCGTTCCTGTCAATGGCACGAACCGCACCGGCAGGATCTGGCGGGTGACCACCTCCCCCTGCGTGTCCTTCTCGACCAGGACCAGTTGCTGGACCATGAAGCGGCTGCCGACCGGGACGATCATGCGCCCGCCCTTTTTCAACTGTTGTATCAACGGGGGCGGGATATGGCTGGCCGCGGCGGTGACGACGATGGCATCGAAGGGGGCCTGTTCTTCCCAGCCATAATAGCCGTCGCCGATACGCACTGTGATGTTTTCATAGTCCAGCGCTTCCAGGTCGCGGCGCGCCCGCTTACCGAGCGCCTCGATGATTTCGATGGTGTACACCTGGTCGACGAGTTCAGCCAGGATCGCGGCCTGGTAACCGGAGCCGGTGCCGACCTCGAGTACCCTGCTGGCCGCGGTGACCTTCAGCAAGTCGGTCATGATGGCCACGATATAGGGTTGCGAGATGGTCTGCCCGTGGCCGATCGGCAGGGGCCGGTTTTCATAGGCGGCATTACGGTGGGACTCGGGTACCAGTGCATGGCGCGGTACCGTGGCCATGGCCTGCATGACGCGCGGGTCGAGCACCTCTCTGTCCAGTTGCCGGCTGGTCATACGCACGTCGGCCTCGATCTCCCTGACCATGTCCTGGCGCGCAGTCGCAAAGGGATCGTCGGCACGGATTGCGGTCCCTGCACAAAGGCAGGCCACACACACCAGGGAGCTGATAAAGCGGGCCGGGTTGTTCATGAGAGTGCGTGATGAAATGCCGGTTCGGATCTCCTACCGTTAAGCATAGTGCATCGGCTGGCCGTCTTCCCGCGACATGGCCCCAGGCCGGCCGCTGCGGCCGGATGATTAGCGCCGCTACAGTGCACTGGCTATAGTTAGCACTGTTCACCTGACCATCAGTCAACCACTGGGCGCTATGGGACAGCCACAAAGACCGGTCCTGATCTATGCTGCTGACAGTCCACTGCGTGCCTGGCAGGTGCGCTACTGGCAGCGGTTGACCGGGAATGCCGTCGACTACCTGGCCTGCCAGGAGATTGCGGATCGCTATCCGGACATTTCCCCTGCGGAATGTCGCCGCAGCATTCAGCTGGTCACGCCGCAAGGGCAGCGCTACACAGGTGCCGTGGCGGCGGCACGGGTGCTGTCCCATGGCGGGCGGCACGCGGCCTGGCGGTGTCATCGTTACCTGCCGGGCTATGCCCGGATCGCCGGCTATCTCCATGCCCTGGTCGCGCGTCACCCGAACGCGGCGTACTGGTTTGCCCGGCTGCTGTGGGGACGGGAGCGCTATCCGGCGCAATACCAGCGGGTCAGCTGGCTGTTCCTGCGCCTGCTGGCACTGGTCTACCTGGCCGCATTTGCCTCCTTCGGCCTGCAGGCGGAGGGTCTGGTAGGCAGCCAGGGCATCCTGCCAGTCGCGGCGGACCTGCGGGCCATCAGCGAGGACTACGGCGGGCGCGGCTACTGGCTGTTCCCGAGCGTGTTCTGGCTGAATGCCAGCAACGTTGCCCTGCAGTTCGTTAGCCTGGCCGGGGTCGGCGCCGCGCTGCTGCTGTTCGGCAATATCCTCACCCGGCTCATGTTGCCACTGCTGTTTGTACTCTATCTGTCGGTGGTCTTTGCCGGCCAGGTGTTCTTCAATTTCCAGTGGGATTTCATGCTGCTGGAGGCCGGTTTCCTGGCCATCTTCCTGCCCTGGGGCTCCCCGCTGGTGATCTGGCTGTTTCACTGGCTGCTGTTCCGGGTGCGTTTCCTGTCCGGCATCTCCAAGCTGCTCAGCGGGGACCCGGCCTGGGCCAACTTCACGGCCCTCGACTACTACTTCGAGACCCAGCCGCTGCCGCATGTCGGGAGCTGGCTGGCGCACCAGCTACCGGAGTGGATGCTGCGTACCGGGGTGGGCTGGGTGTTTTTCGTGGAACTGCTGGTGCCGTTCCTGGTGTTTCTGCCGCGGCGCCCGCGCCTGTTCGCGGCCTGGACCACTATCCTGACCCAGGTGCTCATCATGCTGACCAGCAACCACAACTTTTTCAACCTGCTCACCATTGTGGTGTGCCTGTTGCTGTTCGATGACCGTGACCTGCGCTGGCTCCGGCTGCCAAAGATGCTGACCGGGTTCGGCTGGTTCAGCCGGGGCCTGCCGCTCCCTGCTGCAGGTGGCCCGGGACGGGTCGCGACGGCCTGCGCCGGCCTGCTGACCGTGTTGATCGTGTCGTCAACACTCAGCATGATGTGGTCCACCCTGAGCAAGCGACCGCTGCCGACTGTGAATGAAGTCGTGGTGCGCGGACTGGTGCAGTGGCATTTGGTCAACAACTACCACGTGTTCCCGGTGATGACCACGCAACGCCCCGAGATGATCATCGAGGGGTCGAACGACGGGGTGACCTGGCAGGCCTACGGCTTCAGGTACAAGCCGGGTGAGCTGACACGCCGGCCGGTCTTCAATATCCCGCACCAGCCGCGTCTCGACTGGCAGATGTGGTTTGCGGCCCTCGCGCCCCCGTACACACGGGTGTCCTACTGGGTTCCTGACTTTATCCAGCGCCTGCTGGAGGGTTCCCCGGATGTGCTGGATCTGCTGGAACACAATCCGTTCCCCGGGCAACCGCCGCGCTACGTGCGCGCACGCCTGGAGCTGTACCGCTTCACGACGCAGGCAGAGAAAAAGGCGACCGGACAGTGGTGGACCAGCGAGCCGATCGGACTCTATCTGCCACCGCGCAGCCTGTAAGCAGTGTTGTAGGAAAAGGGGACAGATTTATTTCAGGAAATGTCTGATTGAGTGCCCCGGCAGCATTGTTTAGTGTTAAGCAGAAAGTTTGCACTGGAGGATGTGAATGCCACGGAAGGCATGCGTTGTACTGGCAAATTGCCCGCGCCCTGTTATTCAGCAAGGTAATTACCGGGTGTGGGGTGTTTGCTGGGTTGAAAATAAATCTGTCCCTTTTTACTTCTGGGCTAAAATAATAGATGGATATATAAGGGTTGGCGATAAACGTCATGGCTGATAATTTTTTCCATGCGGTTGTACGACGGCCCATTTTCAGGCTGGTCGGTTTATTGATTCTGACAACTGCCATCTGTCCCGTCCCCGTTCAGGCCCATATCGGTATCTCCGAGGAAATCGAGGCGGTCACCGCTCAGATCCAGGATGATCCGGAGGCCCCGGAACTCTACCTGCTGCGTGGCGATCTGCATCGCATTAAGGGGCATTGGTCTGAAGCCATTGCAGATTTTCAGAAGGTGCAGCAACTGGATCCCGACAATGTTGCAGCCGACCTTGGCATGGGAAGAACCTTGCTTGAGCAGGGCCTGTACAAAAGAGCGATCAAACATCTGGAACGCGCACTTGCCCAACAGCCCGATAACGTACGCGGTCTGGTTGCACGGGCAAAGGCCTTGCGCCTGAATGGTAAACCGCTGGCTGCTGCCGCGGATTACAACCGTGCCATTCATACTTTTCAAGAACCTGACAAACCGCTCCCGGAATACTACTTCGAACGGGCGCGTGCCTTTGAAGCTGCCGGGGCCAATTATTTTTCAGCAGCAATACAGACACTGGATGCCGGAATGAGCAGGCTCGGTAACATCCGCATCCTCGAAGACTATGCCATTGAGCTCGAACGCAAGCGCAAGAATTACAATGCTGCGCTCCTGCGTCTGAACCGCATTATCGATCGGCCAGTGCGAAAAGAAGCCCTGCTGACCAAGCGGGGTGAGATTCTGATGGAGGCCGACCGACCTGCAGAGGCCGAAGCCGACTTCGCCGCTGCGCGCGAGGCCATTGATGCGCTGCCAGCACAGCGCCGTAATACCCGTACGATGAAACAATTGCGTAAAGACATTGATAGCCGGATGCATTCCCT
>JAOTTU010000190.1 GCA_029864225.1 Gammaproteobacteria bacterium
TTCTTCAGGTTGTCCGCTGTCTCCCGGGCATTGAATACCAGTGCCGTGTAGAAAAAACAGAAGAACACGATCGCCAGGGCATAGAAAATCACATACAGCGGCTGACCCGGTGACAGGGTTGCCGAAATATCCTTCAGCCAGCCCATGCCCTCGGTGCTGCCGACCCAGCTTCCCATGGTAGCCGGGAACAGGATGATACTGGAAGCGAAAATCGGCGGGATAACACCGGCCATATTCAGCTTCAACGGCAGATGGCTGCTCTGTGCCGCATAGACCTTGCGTCCCTGCTGGCGCTTGGCGTAATTCACAGTGATGCGGCGCTGGCCACGCTCGACGAACACCACGAAGCCAGTGACCGCAATCGCCAGCGCAAACAGACCGAGGATCATCAGTGCGTTCATCTCGCCGGTGCGCGCCAGTTCCAGTGTGCCGCCGATAGCCGATGGCAGGCCGGCCACAATACCGCTGAAGATAATTATCGAGATGCCGTTGCCGACGCCGCGCTCGGTTACCTGCTCACCCAGCCACATCAGGAACACCGTGCCGGTGACCAGCGTGACCACCGCGGTCAGTACAAAACCGGGGCCCGGGTTGGTCACCAGTGCGCCCCCGCCGATCTGCTGGGCCTGCAATGCCGATGAAATACCGAATGCCTGCATGGTCGCCAGGCCAACGGTACCGTAGCGCGTGTACTGGGTGATCTTGCGACGCCCGGCCTCACCGCCTTCCTTTTTCAACTGCTCCAGCGACGGCACCGTCACGGTCAGCAGGTTCATGATGATGGACGCCGAAATGTACGGCATGATCCCGAGTGCGAAGATCGACAGGCGCTCAAGGGCGCCACCGGAGAACATGTTGAACATCTCCAGAATAGTGCCGCGCTGCTGCTCGACCAGGGCGGCCAGTACCTGCGGATCAATGCCCGGCAGGGGGATAAAGGTGCCAATGCGGAAAACAATTATGGCGCCAATGACGAAAAAGAGCCGCTGGCGCAGCTCTCTCGTCTGCCCGATACCGCTGGCGGTATCAGTTATGGAAGGTCCGAGTGCCATTTATTCCTCGATTTTGCCGCCGGCCGCCTCAATGGCAGTCCGGGCACCCCTGGTTACCTTCATGCCGCGTACCGTCACCGCCTTGTCGATGCTACCGGAGGCGATCACCTTGACGGTCCTGACGTGACGGGAGACCAGGTTGGCCTGCTTCAGGGTGTCAAGGTCAACGACAGCGGCATCGACCTTGCCCAACTCGTGCAGGCGAACCTCGTCCACGAAGCGGGACTTGCGGGAGATGAACCCGACCTTGGGCAGGCGGCGCTGCAGCGGCATCTGGCCGCCTTCGAAGCCGACCTTGTGATAACCGCCGGACCGCGACTTCTGGCCCTTGTGGCCCCGGCCACCGGTCTTGCCGAGCCCGGAACCGATACCACGTCCGACGCGCTTGCCGTTCTTCCTGCTACCGGCAGCCGGTTTTAATGTATTCAGCCGCATTATCTAGCCCTCGACCCTTAACATGTAAGAGATCTTGTTGATCATGCCACGTATTTCAGGCGTGTCGTCAAGCACGACGCTGTGATTGATCCGGCGCAGCCCCAGGCCGCGCACGGTATCCTTGTGGCTCTGCAGGCGGCCATTGAAACTCTTGACCAGAGTAACCTTAACTTTATTGTTTCCAGTCATGACTTATTCCAGGATCTCTTGCACCGACTTGCCACGCTTGGCGGCCACTTCCTCGGGAGAATGCATGCTCTGCAGGCCGTTCATCGTGGCACGCAGCACATTCATCGGATTGTTCGAACCGATGCACTTGGCAAGCACATCGTGCACACCGACAACCTCGAACACGGCGCGCATTGCACCGCCGGCGATGATTCCGGTACCTTCCGAGGCCGGCTGCATGTACACCTTGGCAGCACCGTGACGCGCGGTTATCGGGTAATGCAGGGTGGCGCCGTTGAGGTTGATGGTCTTCATGTTCCTGCGTGCGGCTTCCATGGCCTTCTGGATGGCCACCGGCACTTCACGCGCCTTGCCGTAGCCGAAGCCAACCCGGCCCTCGCCATCACCAACAACCGTCAATGCAGTGAAACCGAACTGCCGGCCGCCCTTTACTACCTTGGCTACGCGGTTGATCGTGACCAGCTTCTCCAGTAGTCCGTCACCTTGCTGCTGTGTATCTACTCTTGCCATATCAGAACCCTTGCTCAGAACTCGAGACCGTTTTCACGCGCTGCATCTGCCAGCGCCTTGACACGGCCATGGTATTTAAATCCGGAACGGTCAAAGGCGACCTGCGTGACACCGGCTGCCTTGGCGCGTTCTGCAATCGTCTTCCCTACAACTGTTGCGGCCGCCACTCCGCCGGTCGCGCTGACATCCTTGCGAACATCGCTGTCCAGCGTGGAAGCGCTCACCACGACCCTGTCACCTTCCGGCGCAATGATCTGTGCATAGATGTGGCGCGGCGTACGGTGCACACACAGGCGGGTTATCCCGAGTTCCTTGATGTGCGCCCGGGTTCGGCGGGCACGGCGTATACGTGATGCTTTCTTATCCATAATAGTGCCTATTTCTTCTTGGCTTCCTTCCGGACCACCACCTCATCTGAATAACGCACCCCTTTGCCCTTGTAGGGTTCGGGCGGGCGGAAAGCACGGATCTCAGCAGCCACCTGGCCGACCTGCTGCTTGTCGATACCATTGATGACCACTTCCGTCTGACTAGGTGTTTCAGCGGTGATGCCCTCGGGCAGCTCATAATCAATCGGATGAGAGAACCCCAGTGTCAGGTTGAGCACCTTGCCCTTTGCCTGGGCACGGTAACCGACACCGACCAGTTGGAGTTTCTTCTCAAAACCGTCAATGACACCCGTCACCATGTTGTCTAACAGTGATCGCATGGTGCCCGACAGCGCCACGGCCTGCTTGGAGTCATCACGCGCCATGACCCTGAATTCAGCACCCTCGCGGATCAGCGTCACCAGCTCGTGCAGACGGTGTTGCAGTGTACCCTTGGGACCCTTCACAGTCAGCAACTGGCCATCCTCCGTTATCTCGACGGAAGCAGGAACAGTAATCGGCATTTTGGCAATTCTTGACATCTTGATTCCCCGATCAGCTGACTACACAAAGGATCTCACCGCCCTCACCGGCGGTGCGTGCCTGACGATCGCTCATCACGCCACGCGAGGTGGAGACAATGGCAACACCGAGACCGCCCTGTACCCTGGGCAGCTCATCCTTGCCCTTGTACAGGCGCAGGCCGGGACGGCTGGCACGCTGGATTTTCTCTATCACAGGCTTGCCATCATGGTATTTCAGCGTCACCGTCAGCACCGCCTTGCCTTCGGCATCAGCAGCGGAAAAATCCGTTATATAGCCTTCATCCTTGAGAACCTGTGCAATGGCACATTTCTGCTTGGAGGAAGGCATGGAAACCGACACCTTGCTGGCTGCCTGCCCGTTACGGATGCGCGTCAACATATCGGCTATGGGATCAGTCATCATAATCGTTCACCAACTCGCCTTGACCAGACCGGGGATATCGCCACGCATGGCGGCCTCGCGCAGTTTGTTCCTGGCCAGA
>JAOTTU010000042.1 GCA_029864225.1 Gammaproteobacteria bacterium
GAACTCGGTCTCCACCACGGCGCGGCGCGAGACCACGACATTGTTACGGCGCTTGTCCAGCTTGATGACCTTGAACTCGAGTTCCTTGCCTTCCAGGAAGACCGGATCACGCACCGGGCGCACGTCTACCAGTGAACCGGGCAGGAATGCGCGGATATCCTCGATATCAACCGTGAAGCCACCCTTGACCTTACCGCTGATGACACCCTTGACGATGGCCTCTTCCTCGACTGCCTTTTCAAGGCGCCGCCAGACCTGGTCACGTTTTGCTTTTTCGCGGGACAGCCGGGTTTCACCGAAACCGTCCTCGATGGCCTCGAGCGAGACCTCGACTTCATCACCCACTTCAACTTCCAGTTCGCCCTGCGAATTCTTGAACTCTTCGATGGGAATGATGCCTTCAGACTTCAAACCGGCATGAACCACCACACTGTCGGACTGGATATCAACAACAGTACCGGTAACTACAGCACCCCGCCGTAACTCCTGATTGGCAAGGCTTTCTTCGAACATTTGAGCAAAACTTTCGGTCATGGGAATAACGTTTCCTTGAACTGCATTAGGCACAGTTCATCTATTCAGCCACGGCATCAGGCGACACCGCAGGTCAGGTTGATAAAATCGATCCGGGGCAGGCCCCGGATCGCCAGAACACCATATTATACGTGTATCTAACTAATTGTATACGATTTTTCTAGATTTTTGCGCGGATCTGTCCAAGGATGATCGCGACGGTGGCGGCGACATCCAGGTCACTGCTGTCGACGATACAGGCATCTTCCGCCGCTACCAGGGGCGCGGCTGTACGGGTGCGGTCACGCTCATCGCGCGCCCTGACCTCCTCGATGACCTCCTCCAGAGAGGCGTCAATTCCGTTATCTTTCAATTGGTTATATCGCCTCAACGCACGTTCCTCGGGGCGTGCCTCGAGGAATATCTTGACTGCCGCATCCGGGAACACCACCGTCCCCATATCGCGGCCGTCGGCAATCAGGCCCGGCGGGCGCCGGTAACGGCGTTGCCAGGCCAGCAGGGCCGTGCGTACCGCCGGCAAGGCCGCGACCTGCGAGGCCGCATTGCCGGTTTCCTCGGAGCGCAGGGTCCGGGTGACATCCACCCCATCCAGCAGCACGCGCTCGTCACCGTTCTCTGAAAACCCAAATTCCGCGTTGATCCGGTCAGCCAGGGCCACCAGTGCAGGTTCGTCATCCAGCGCGATGCCGTCGCGCCGCGCCGCGCAGGCCAGCAGCCGGTAGAGGGCGCCGCTGTCGAGAAAATGCCAGCCGAGTTCAGCGGCCAGTCGCTGACTGACCGTACCCTTGCCGGACCCGCTGGGTCCGTCGACCGTAACCACCGGTACCTTGTAAGAAATGGTGTCAGAGCACATTTTCTACTTACTTCGCGTCCTTTGCGCCTTTGCGGTGATATTTATTTGTTTAATGGTTTTCTCTGCGCCCTCGGCATCTCTGGGCTACTGCTCCCTGCGTTGCTCTAACTCCTCCTTCCCTGGAGTCGTGCGGTGAAAAATCCCGCATCAATCAGAATCGGCAGCTTGCCTATTGTTTCCGGTGTGCACGGCACACCACACAATAGGTCGTTAAATAACCAGGGCATCCTAAGTGTTAAATGTGTTCTGGCAACTTGTTCAGGACTCGATGTGCAGGCCCGCCTGCCCGGCCAGCTCGACAAACCCCGGAAACGAGGTGTTCACATTGGCACAGTCGCTGATCTCGATCGGCCCCTGCGCCTGCAGCGCCGCCATGGCAAAGGCCATGGCAATGCGGTGGTCGCCGTGGCTGTTCACGCGACCCGCGCCAATCGCACCGCCCTCGATGATCATCCCGTCCGGCGTGGCCTGTGCATTCACACCCAGTGCTGCCAGGCCGTCGGCCATCACCTGGATGCGGTCACTCTCCTTGACACGCAGCTCTTCCGCCCCGGTCAGGACGGTCCGGCCCTCGGCACAGGCGGCGGCCACGAACAGGGCGGGAAATTCGTCGATCGCCAGCGGCACCAGTTCGGGCGGGATGTCGATGCCGTGCAGCCTTGCCGCGCGGACATGCAGGTCGGCCACCGGCTCGCCGCCGACCTCGCGCCGGTTTTCGATCCCGATCGACGCCCCCATCCGGATGAGGATGTCGATCACCCCGGTGCGGGTCGGGTTGATGCCCACGTGTTCCAGCACCAGGTCGGACCCCGGTGCGATACTGGCACCGACCAGGAAAAAGGCGGCCGATGAAATGTCCGCCGGCACATCGATGGCCATACCGCGCAGCATGTGCCCGCCTTCGAGGCAGACCCGGTTGCCATCCCGCTGCACGGGATAACCCATGCCGGCCAGCATGCGCTCGGTGTGGTCGCGGGTCGGGGCCGGCTCGGTCACGCAGGTCCGGCCGCTGGCATAGAGGCCGGCCAGCAGCACACTGGACTTGACCTGGGCACTGGCGACCGGCATGGCATAGTCGATACCCGTCAGCTGCGCACCGCCCCGGATGACCAGCGGCGCCGTGCCTCTGTCGGTGGTGCCGATGTGTGCGCCCATGCGCGCCAGCGGTTCGACCACGCGTTTCATGGGGCGGCCGGACAGCGAGGCATCACCCGTCAGCGTGGCGTTGAATGACTGGCCGGCGAGCAGGCCGGCCATCAGGCGCATGGAGGTCCCGGAATTGCCCAGGTCCAGCGGCTGCGACGGTGGCTGCAGGCCATGCAGGCCCACACCCTGGATACGTACCCGACCGTTCACCGGCCCCTCGATCAGGACCCCCATCGCCTTGAAGGCGGCCAGTGTCGCCAGGCTGTCATCGCCCTCGAGGAAGCCGGTGACCCGGGTCTCTCCCTCGGCCAGCGACCCCAGCATGATGGAGCGGTGTGAAATGGACTTGTCGCCCGGCACCCGCAGGCGCCCCTGGAGTCGTCCCCCCGGGGCCACGCTGAAGCGCACGGATTTGCTGTCTGACCCGGACATGATGTCGTGGCCTATTTCCCGATGTGGCGATCGCGCGCCTGTTTGGCCGAGGTGAATATCGCCAGCAGCTTGTCGCTGTCATGCACATGCACCGCGCCCTTGAGAACCCGCAGATCCTCGATGAACCGGTCGATCAAAAGCTCGATGGCATCGCCGTTGGCCAGGCAGATATCGCGCCACATGACGGGGTCACTGGAAGCGATCCGGGTAAAGTCACGAAAGCCACCGGCGGCATATTCGAATACCTCGTCATGGTCACCAAGGCGTGCCAGGCTGTCGACCAGGGTATAGGCCAGCACGTGCGGCAGGTGGCTGGTCGCGGCCAGCACGGCATCGTGATGAACCGCTGTCATCTCGGAGACGCGGGCACCGGCCGCCTCCCACATGGCGCGCACCCGGGCGGTGGCCTCCGGATCGGTCATCTCCGTGGGCGTGAGAATGACACGCCGGTCCCGGTAAAGCCCGGCAAACGACGCACTGACGCCGCTCTGCTCGGTCCCGGCAATGGGATGGCCGGGCACGAAATTACCCGGGAGCACACCGAAGGCACGCTGCGCCGCCTCGAGTACGCTGCCCTTGGCGCTGCCCGCATCCGTCAGGACGGCGTCATCGGCAAGGTGGCCGTGTACGGCGCTGAACACCGACTCCATCGCTCCGAGCGGGACTGCGACCAGCACCATGTCCGCACCGGCAACGGCGCGGGCGGGATCGGTATCGAAACGGTCGATGACCCCCAGCTCCACTGCCTGCTGCAGGTGTGCTGGGTTGCGTCCGCTACCCACCACCTCCTTGCAGAAACCGGCCTCCCGCAATGCGCGTGCCAGTGAACCGCCGATCAGGCCAACCCCGATGATGCACAATCGTTCAATCACGTCAGCACCTTTTCCATTGCCGCCAGCAGGCGTTCATTTTCCGCTGGCAACCCGACCGTCACCCGCAGGTGGTTCGGCATTTCGTAGTTGGCAACCGGACGCACAATCACCCCGCTCTGCAACAGGTCCGCATAGACCGCAGCCGCGGGCTGTCCCACATCGACGGCGACAAAATTCCCGACTGACTCTATACAGGATAACCCGAGCCCTTCGAATCCCGACACCAGCTGCGCCATGCCCGCATGGTTCACGCGCAGGGTCTCCTCCAGGTGGCCACTGTCATCGAGCGCTGCCAGCGCCGCCGCCTGCCCTACCGTGTTCACATTGAAGGGATGGCGCACGCGATTCAGCAGGCCGGCGACCTCCGGGTGCGATACGGCATAGCCCACCCGCAGGCCGGCCAGACCATAGGCCTTGGAAAAGGTCCGGGTCACGATCAGGTTGGGACAATCGGCCAGCCAGCGGCTGCTGTCGGGATAATCCGCCTCATCCACGTATTCGAAATAGGCCTCGTCGATGACCACCATGACGTGATCCGGCAGGCCGTCCACGAAGGTCCGTAATTCGGCCTCCGCCAGCCAGGTCCCGGTCGGGTTGTTGGGGTTGGCGATGAACACCAGCCGGGTCTGCGGACCAACCCGTTCCGCCATGGCCGCCAGATCATGGCCATAGGCCGGGCCGTTGCTGCCGTCGGCCGCCGGGGCGACGCGGGCGCGGGCACCGGTGGCCTGCACGACAATCGGATAAACGGCAAAGGCATGCTGCGAATAGACCGCCTCGACGCCGGGGCCGAGGAAGACCCGCGCAATCATGTCGAGCACGTCGTTGGAGCCGTTGCCCTGCGTGATGGCGGCGGGTGAGACGGCGTGTTTCCCGGCCAGCTTCTCTGCCAGCAGGTAACCGCTGCCCTCCGGGTAGCGTGACAGCTCCGCCAGCGCCGCGCGCGCGGCGGCAATCGCCAGCGCGCCCGGTCCGAGCGGATTCTCGTTGGAGGCCAGCTTGACGGCATCGCGGATACCGTACTCGCGTTCGAGTTCGGCCAGCGGCTTCCCCGGCTGATAGGCCTGCAGGCCGCGCACACCGGGCACCGCGAGCTCCATGTAGTCCGTGGGTGTCATCGTTTAATTCAGTGTCCTTGTAAAAAAGGCCCGATGTTTACCGCAAAGGCGCAAAGAAAAAACACAGGATTTTTCACCGCAGAGACGCCGAGGACGCAGAGTAAAAAATCCATAGTAAAAAATCTGAACTCACCGCTGTTCCATAAAAATTGATCGGGTTATTTGTACAGTCATGCATGAAAAGGCTGATACCGGCTGTTCCTGCAGATGGAATATG
Organism: Gammaproteobacteria bacterium; assembly: GCA_029864225.1. Lineage (GTDB taxonomy): Bacteria > Pseudomonadota > Gammaproteobacteria > UBA9214 > UBA9214 > CAMYJZ01. The sequence continues at coordinate 5,173 of JAOTTU010000042.1, forward strand.
AATCCGCATCGCCGTCATACAAACAGAACGTCCCTTCTCCTTTATGCCCGTTTTTTTGGGTGCTCCGGGAGAAGGGCAGGATGAGGGGCTTTGAATTCATGCAGTTATCTTTATTCAAATCCCCTCTCCCCAATCCTCTCCCGATGAGAGATGGAGTTTGTGGAACAGCAGTGGGTGCAACCATAATCTTATGGGATTTTCTTTGCGTCCTTTGCGCCTTTGCGGTGAGGAATTTTTTTACTTTTCTCTGCGTCCTTTGCGTCTCCGCGGTGAATTTATATCGAACCGCAGATAACCTGGGCAGCGTCTACAGGACAGCCCGGGGGTAGGAGCCCAGCACCTTGACGGCGAAGGTCCTCGCCTTGAGCTCGGCCAGCGCCGCGGCAACGGCGGCATCTTCCCGGTGCCCTTCCAGGTCGATATAGAAGACATAGTCCCACACGCCCTGGCGGGAGGGGCGCGATTCGATCCGCGTCATGCTGATGTTGTTCTGCGCAATCGGCTGCAGCATTTCATACAGGGCGCCCGGCACATTGTGCACCGACACCAGGACCGAGGTCTTGTCATTGCCGCTGGCCAGCACATTGCGGTTGCCGATCACCAGGAAGCGGGTGGTGTTATCCGGTTCGTCCTCGATATTGCGCACCACGATGTTCACGCCATACAACTCGGCCGCCATGTCCCCGGCAATGGCCGCCGTCCCGGGTGAGTCCGACACCATTCGTGCCGCCTCGGCATTGCTGCTGACCGCCACACGCTCGGCATGCGGCAGATTGATATCCAGCCAGCCACGGCACTGCGCCAGGGCCTGCTGGTGAGCCAGCACCTGATTTATCTTTACTAGATCAGCGTCCGTGGCCAGCAGATGATGATGAATGCGCTGCTCCACCTCGCCGCAGATACTCAGGGGCGAACGCTGAAACAGGTCCAGGGTATGACTGATCACGCCCTCGGTGGAATTCTCGATCGGGACCACGCCGTAATCGGCGGAACCGGCCTCCACCTCCCTGAACACGTCATCGATACCGTCCAGCGCCAGGGTCTGTACGGAATGGCCGAAATGCTTGAGGGCCGCCGCCTGGGTGAAGGTCCCCGCCGGGCCCAGGAAGGCAATGGTCAGCGGTTTCTCCAGCGCCAGGCAGGCCGACATGATTTCCCTGAACAGGCGCACCATCTCCTCGGCCGGCAGCGGCCCGGTATTTCGCTCGCTGATGCACCGCAGCACAGCGGCCTCCCTTTCCGGGCGGTAATAGTCGGAGCTGTCCTGGGTGGCGGATTTTAACTCGGCGATGGCCTTGGCACAGCTCGCGCGCTCGTTGATCAGATCCTGGATCTGTTCATCCAGGGTATCGATGCGGTCGCGCAAGCTATCGAGATTGTTATCGCTACTCATGCTTCAGAAGGGTAACGCAAACCGGATGATGAAGACATAGCACCCCCGGCCATGGCGTCGCGCACGAGGCGACCGGTCATAGCGCCCTCACAGCCAGGACCCCATCGATCTTCGCGATCTGCTCGAGGCATGCGGGTGGCACTTTCGAGTCCACGTCGACCAGCGTGTAGGCGAGATCGCCCTTCGACTTGTTCAGCATGTCGAGGATGTTCAGGCCGGCCTCCGCAATACAGGTCGAGATCTGGCCGAGCATGTTGGGTATATTTTCATTCACCACGGCCAAGCGGAACTCGCCGTTGCGCGGCATGAACATCTCCGGAAAATTGACCGAATTCCTGACGTTTCCGCTCTCGAGAAAGTCCTTGACCTGTTCTGCGACCATGACCGCGCAGTTGTCCTCGGCCTGCTGCGTGGAGGCTCCGAGGTGCGGCAGGGTGATAACGCGCGGATGGTCCTTGAGAAGGTTGCCGGGAAAATCGCACACGTAGGCATAGACCTTGCCCGCATCAATGGCTGCCATCACGGCCTCATCGTTCACCACGCCGTTGCGCGAGAAGTTGAGGATGATGACGTTGTCCCTGGCCAGCTTGAGCCGTTCCTCGTTGATCATGTCGCGGGTGGCATCCACCAGGGGGACGTGAAAGGTCACAAAATCCGCCGCCATCAGCAACTCCTCGACACTGCTCGCCTTGCGCACATTCGAGGACATCTCCCAGGCGCGTTGCACCGTGATCTCCGGGTCGAAACCGATGACGTTCATGCCCAGGGCCAGCGCGCCGTTGGCGACCTGGACTCCAATGGCACCCAGCCCGACCACGCCCAGGGTTTTGCCCGGCAGCTCGAACCCGACAAACTGTTTCTTGCCGGACTCGACTTTACTGTGGATCTCTTCATCCGTGCCTTCCAGGGCGCGCGCGAAATTCCATCCTTCGGTCAGGTTTCGCGCCGCCATCAGCATGCCGGCAATCACCAGCTCCTTGACCGCGTTGGCATTGGCACCGGGTGCATTGAACACCGGCACGCCGCGCCTGCTCATCGCGTCAACCGGGATGTTGTTGACCCCGGCGCCGGCGCGGCCGATGGCCTTGACGGTGGGCGGGATCTCCATGTCATGCATGTTGCGGGAGCGCAGCAGGATGGCATCCGGGTGCTGGATCTCGGAGGCCACTTCATAGGCATCGCGCGGCAGGTGCTCGAGACCTACGGGAGAAATATTGTTCAGGGTAAGAATCTTGTACATCGTGTTGCCGTTATCCCTTGTCAAGGTATCACCCGGAACACCGGGCCGGGGACCGGGTGACGGATCAGCCGTGGCTGCGTTCGAACTCGGCCATGAAATCGATCAGTGCACTGACACCCGCTTCCGGCATGGCGTTGTAGATGCTGGCGCGCATTCCGCCGACCGAGCGGTGCCCCTTGAGGTTCAGCAGCCCGGCATCCCCGGCCTGTGACAGGAACCCGGCGTCCAGGGATGCATCGGCCAGGGTAAAAGGCACATTCATCCAGGAACGGTAGCGCGGATCAACGGGACTGTTGTAGAAGTCCGACCGGTCGATGGCCTCATACAGTTTTCCGGCCTTGCGCTGGTTGACCTCCGCCATGGCCTCCAGCCCGCCCTGCTCCCTGATCCACTGGAACACCAGCCCGGCGATGTACCAGCCAAAGGTGGGCGGGGTATTGAGCATCGAGCCGTTGCCGGCATGTAACTGGTAATTGAACATCGACGGGGTGTAGTCCAGCACCTCGCCGACCAGGTCGCTGCTGACGATGACCACGGTCAGGCCGGCCGGACCGATATTTTTCTGGGCCCCGGCATAGATCAGCCCGAAACGCGCGACATCCAGCGGCCGGGACAGGATCGTGGAGGACATGTCCGCGACCAGCGGTATTTCGCCGGTATCCGGTATCCAGTCGAACTCCAACCCGCCGATGGTCTCATTCGGAGTGTAGTGCACGTAGGCCGCGGTGTTATCCAGCTGCCAACTGTCCGCGGCCGGGATGGTAGTGAAATTACTGTCCTCCGACGAAGCCGCCACGTTCACGCTGCAATAGCGCCGGGCCTCGGCGATCGCCTTCTTCGACCAGGCCCCGGTGTTGATGTAGTCGGCCTGCTGACGGCCGCGCAGCAGGTTCATCGGCACCATGGAAAACTGGCTGGTGGCGCCGCCCTGCAGGAACAGGACGTGATAATCGGAGGAAATCGCCAGCAGCTCGCGCAGGTCGGCCTCCGCCTGCTGTGCGATTGACATGAACTCCTTGCCGCGGTGACTCATCTCCATCACCGACATACCCGAGCCATGCCAGTCCAGCAATTCCTCACGGGCCCGGGAGAGCACCGCCCCTGGCAGGGTCGCGGGCCCCGCACTGAAGTTATAGATCGTCGTCATTCAGAATCTCGCCCAGTCGCTCCTGCGTCAGCACTCTCTTCGTCATCGTCCTTGACCTCGACGATGCGTTCGATGCCGACCAGTTTTTCGTCTTTCGACAGGGCGATCAGGCGCACACCCTGGGTATTGCGTCCCATGATCGAGATCTCGTTGACCCGGGTACGCACCAGGGTACCGCCGCTGCTGATCAGCATCACCTCGTCCTTGTCATCGGCATGCTCGGCGCCGATGACATTGCCGTTGCGTTCGCTGACCTGGATACCGATCACGCCCTGGCCGCCACGGCCATAGACGGGGTAGTCATCCGCCAGGGTGCGCTTGCCGTATCCATTCTCGGTAGCCGTGAGTACCGGGCTGTCGCTGGCAATCAGCATGGAGATCAATCGCTGCCCGGACTTCAACTTGATGCCGCGGACACCGCAGGCAGTCCGGCCCATCGGGCGCACATCGCCCTCGTTAAAGCGGATCACCCTGCCGGCATCGTTGAACAACATGATGTCACGCGCACCGTCGGTGATGGCGACATCCACGAGGTAGTCGCCCTCCCGGAGATCGATGGCGATAATGCCGCTGGCTCGCGGGCGGGAGAAATCAGACAGCGAGGTCTTCTTCACCGTACCCAGCGCGGTCGCCATGAACACGTAGTGATCGGCGGTGAACTCGCGAATCGGCAGAACGGCGTTGATGCGCTCGCCGGTCTCCAGCGGCAGCAGGTTCACGATCGGTTTGCCGCGCGCCCCGCGGCCTGCCAGCGGCAGCTCATAGACCTTGAGCCAGTAGACCTTGCCGCGGCTCGAAAAGCACAGGATGGTGTCGTGGGTGCTGGCGATGAACAGCTTGTCGATGAAGTCCTCTTCCTTGACATCGGCCGCGCTCTTGCCGCGCCCGCCACGCCGCTGCGCCCGGTAGTCCGTCAACGGCTGGGACTTGGCATAACCGGCATGCGACAGGGTGACCGCCACGTCCTCTTCGGTGATGAGGTCTTCCAGCTTGAGGTCCAGGTGGTCGGTCATGATCTCGGTGCGGCGTTCGTCACCGTACTGTTCACGCAGGTCCGTCAGTTCCTCGCGAATCACCTCCATCAACCGGTCCGGATTGCTGAGGATCTCAAGCAGCTTCTCGATCTCGTCGAGCAGCGCCTTGTACTCGCTGACGATCTTCTCCTGCTCGAGCCCGGTCAACTGGTGCAGGCGCAGGTCCAGGATCGCCTGGGTCTGGATATCGGAGAGCCGGTAGCCCTCGGGTTGCAGGCCGAAACTGTCATCCAGCCCCGCGGGGCGGGAGGCATCGGCGCCGGCACGTTCCAGCATCCCGGTGACGATGCCGGGTTCCCAGGTGCGCCCCATCAAGGCCTGCTTGGCGGCCGCGCGATTGGGAGAGCCCTTGATTAGCCTGATAACCTCATCGATGTTGGCCAGGGCTATGGCCAGGCCTTCCAGTATGTGCGCACGCTGGCGCGCCTTGCTCAGTTCGAACACCGTGCGGCGTGTCACCACGTCGCGGCGGTGGCGAATGAAGGCCTCCAGGCATTCCTTCAGGTTCAGCAGCCGTGGCCGCCGGTCCACCAGGGCCACCATGTTGATGCCGAACACGCTCTGCAGCTGGGTATGCTGGTAGAGGTTATTGAGCACGACCTCGGCGACCTCGCCGCGCTTCAGGTCGATGACCATACGCATGCCATCCTTATCCGACTCGTCGCGCAGGGCCGAGATGCCATCGACCTTCTTGTCCTTGACCAGCTCGGCAATCTTCTCGAGCAGGCGCGCCTTGTTGACCTGGTAGGGCAGCTCGGTGACGACGATGGACTGGCGACCCTTGGCCTCCTTTTCTTCGATGTGGCTGCGCGCACGAATGTGGATACGGCCGCGCCCGGTGCGGTAGGCCTCGTGGATGCCACGCACACCGTTGATGATGCCGGCCGTGGGAAAGTCAGGGCCCGGTACATGTTCCATGAGCCCGGCCACGTCGGTGTCCGGATTTTCGATCAGCGCCAGACAGGCATTGATAACCTCGGTGAGGTTGTGCGGCGGAATATTGGTCGCCATGCCCACGGCAATGCCGGCCGAACCGTTGACCAGCAGGTTCGGAACGCGGGTCGGAAAAACCGCAGGTTCCTGCTCGGTCTCGTCATAGTTGGGAATGAAGTCGACCGTTTCCTTGTCGATGTCCGCGATCAGTTCATGCGCGATGCGCGCCATGCGCACCTCGGTGTAACGCATGGCGGCCGGCGAGTCGCCGTCAACGGAACCGAAGTTGCCCTGGCCATCGACCAGCATGTAACGCAGCGAGAACGGTTGCGCCATGCGCACGATGGTGTCATAGACGGCGGTATCGCCGTGCGGATGGTACTTACCGATCACGTCACCGACGATGCGGGCCGATTTCTTGTACGCCTTGTTCCAGTCATTACCCAGTTCGCTCATCGCAAACAGCGCACGCCGGTGCACCGGCTTGAGCCCGTCGCGCACATCGGGCAGGGCGCGCCCGACGATCACGCTCATGGCGTAATCGAGATAGGACTGCTTCATCTCGTCTTCGAGATTGACGGGCAGGATTTCTTTCGCGAATTCGGTCATTTGGAAGGGACTAACAGGTCCTGGTCATCCGGTTGCAGGGCAATAAAAAACGCCTCACGGCGATCGACAGCAATCAAGACAGGGGATTTTAGCATACTCGACCCCCCCACTACATCATGAAAACAGCCTTTTCTGGGGCCGCTGAGGGCCCCTGCCGACCAGCCAGGGGATTAAGGAACGGAATTGGAGCCTGCTAGCCCAGGGGTCGCAACGCGGCCAGTTTTTCCGCGTCCGGGGCCCCGATCGCGCCCTGCTCGGTCACCAGGTAGTCGACCAGTTCCGCCGGGGTCACATCGAAGGCCGGGTTCCAGGCCATGGCACCCGGGGCGGCAATACGCTCACCCCCGAGGGTGAGGACCTCATCCGCCCCCCGCTCTTCGATCTCCACGGCCTGGCCGCTGGCCAGCGAGAAATCCAGCGTGGAGCATGGCGCTGCCACCATGAAGTTGATGCCATGATGCCGGCAGTTGATGGCCAGGTTGTAGGTGCCGATCTTATTGATGACGTCGCCGTTGGCGGTCACCCGGTCGGCCCCGACGATCACCCACTGCACGCGCTCCCTGTGCATCAGCAAGGCTGCCGCACTGTCGGTGATCAGGGTGACCGGGATCCGGTCACGGGTCAGTTCCCATGCCGTCAGGCGGGCGCCCTGCAGCCAGGGCCGCGTCTCACCGGCATAGACCCCGGTCAGTTTCCCGGCCTTCCAGGCGCTGCGGATTACGCCCAGTGCGGTCCCGTAACCGCCGGTTGCCAGCGAACCCGTGTTGCAGTGAGTCAGCACGGCAGCCCCCGCCTGAATCAGGCCGGCACCGTGCTCACCCATGCGGTGATTGGCGTCGATATCCTGCGCATGGATGCGGCGTGCCTCCTCGAGCAGTGCCGCACCGGAGTCCACGCCGGCAGCCGCCAGGCAGCCCTGCATCCGCTCCAGCGCCCAGAACAGGTTCACGGCCGTGGGCCGGGCGGCGGCCAGCACCCGGATATCCGCATCCAGCAGGCCGCGCCAGTCCCCGGGTGCTTGCGCCTGGCGCCGCCTGGCGGCCAGAACCACGCCGTAGGCCGCCGAAATACCAATGGCCGGGGCGCCACGCACCACCATGTCGCGGATGGCCGCGGCCACCCCGGCCGCATCATCCAAATAGAGGTAATGCTCCTCGAATGGCAGGCGACGCTGGTCGAGCAGGCAGAGGCGGCCGTCCTCCCAGCGGATGGCCCGAATTGAATCGTGATCCTCATCAATAGTCACGTCATCATCCCATCCAGCTGGTACATGCAACTGATTCTAAGGTTTTTTTTCTTGACAAAAAACCTTGAAAACCACTAGCCTTGACGGAAGTATGTGACTAGAATACCCGCCACGGGACAGCTGTAGACTTTTTTGCACTCAAATCACAGGAGTTGTAACAATGAAGAATTTACCTCTTAACGTCCTGATGGCGGCCGTCGCCTCATCAGCCCTGATGGCCAATATCGCCGTCGCCCATGATGGCGGAAAAGCAGGCGCGGGCAACCTCGGCGACAGTGGCAAGCACATTGTCACCGACAGCTCCGGCAACTGCGTACGCACGTCGTCCTGGAGCAAGGAGACCGCGGTCAAGGCCTGCAATCCGGAGCTGTTCCCGGAACCCGTTGCAGCGGCACCAATGGCTCCGCCACCCGTTGCCCCGGCTCCGCCACCTGTCTCCTACGAGACCGTGACCCTGTCGGCTGGCGCCCTGTTCGACTTCGACAAAGCCACGCTCAAGACTGAAGGCAGGCAGCAGCTTGACGATGTCGCCAGCAAGATCACCAGCAACGACAAGATTGAGAGCGTCAGGATCGTCGGCCACACCGACAGCGTCGGTCCAGAATCCTACAACCAGCAGCTGTCATTGCGCCGCGCCACCTCCGTTCGGGACTACCTGAGCGCCAAGGGCGTCGATTCCAGCCTGATGTCGATCAGCGGCATGGGCGAATCCAGCCCGGTGGCTGACAACTCCACCCGCGCGGGTCGTGCCCAGAACCGCCGCGTTGAGGTCACCCTCGGGGTAACACGTCGGAAGTAAGCAGCCGTACATTGCACGAACCCGAGACCCATCGCCTGCTGCAGGCGATGGGTCTTTTCATTTCAGCGCTCGAAACCATCATGAACCCGGAACAACTACTCGACCCCGAACTGATGAATATCCATGTCATCCCCTGGGGGATTCGCGTTGTCCTGGCACTGGCCATCTTCATCATCGGCCCCTGGGTCAACAGCGGCGACTACTGGACGGTACGCGCGGACCTGATGGATCGCATCAAGCTGGCATTCGATGATAACGGCATCAGTATTCCCTACCCACAGCAGGATATTCACCTGCACAATGCGGCATAACGGCCGCGGCCTCCCGCCGGCCTGCGGCCTTCGCTATACTCGCGGCTGCACCTGAACGCCCGGAACCGCTGCATGCAGACCATCGACAGCCTTATCCATGCCCGCTGGATTGCCCCGGTAGAACCGGCGGACACGGTCTACCTGCAGCACAGCCTTGCCGTCCACGAAGGCCGCATCCTCGATATCCTGCCGACCGATGCGGCCCGTGCCCGCTTTGCACCCGGCATTGAACATGAACTCGACCAGCACCTGCTGATACCCGGACTGGTCAACACCCATACCCACGTGGCCATGAGCCTGCTGCGCGGACTGGCGGATGACCTGCCGCTGAACGAGTGGCTGAACAATCACATCTGGCCGGCCGAATCACGCTGGGTCAACGAGGAGTTCGTGCATGACGGCACCCAGCTCGCGATCGCCGAGATGCTGCGCAGCGGAACTACCTGCTTCAATGACATGTACTACTACCCGGATGTCAGCGCCCGGGTTGCCGCCCATGCCGGGATGCGCGCCTGCGTCGGTCTCATCGTAATCGACTTCCCGACCGTGTGGGCCCAGGATGCGGATGAATATATCTCCAAGGGCCTGGCGGTGTATGACCGATTCCGCGGCGATCCCC
>JAOTTU010000191.1 GCA_029864225.1 Gammaproteobacteria bacterium
GGACGGTTCATTCTCCCGGGGCATCATCAAGGTGAACAACCTGGAAGAGTTGGAGAAGGGTGCAGAATCGCTGTTGAAAAATTCAGCGCTGCTGATTGCTCAGGAATTCCTGTATACGCAGTATGACTGGCGCATCGGCGTGCTCAACAACAAGCCCCTATATGCATGCCGATACTACATGGTCGACAATCACTGGCAGATATATCAGCACGGTGAAACCACCAAGTCGGGTGACTTCGATACCCTGCCGACCTTCGAGGTCCCCAGGCATGTCCTGGACGTGGCGGTAAAGTCGGCGCGTTTGATCGGGAACGGTTTATACGGCGTCGATATCAAGCAGTCCACTGACCGGGTGGTGGTCATCGAGGTGAATGACAATCCCAGTATCGAATCCGGGGTAGAGGACAAATACCTGGGTGAGCAGTTATACGATGAAATCATGGCGGAGTTTTTGCGGCGCATGGATTCGCGTGGCCGATAAGCCGCCGGGTGAGTCCTCGCGGCTACGTTACCTGGACTGGATGGACTGGTGATGAATGCAACCACAGATGTTTACGCCCTGAGTTATTGCACGAGTTTTGACCTCGAGTCGATAAAAAGTCGCCGCCAGGACTCCCATCGATGCGTTGCCTATCGAAATGTGCTGCACGAGGTGTGGCGGCAGGGTGAGGTCTTTATTTTCGATTACGGTGTGCTGGTGTTCTGGCGCCTGGATACAGAGGAACGCAGAGAGTACATCGGCAATATCCACGAATTCGCCAGCGAGCCGTTGAGCCTGGTGGTGGATGATGAATTCACCTGCGAATGCGGGACGGAAAAGCTTTATATAAAGAATGATCACATCCACCTGGTTGATGACGAGGTGATGACGCGACTGGCAGTCTCCCATGGCATTGCCCAGTCCACCAAGCTCGCTCAATTTGAATTGCAGGTGCAGCAAACCATCAATGAAACGGCATACATTCCCAAGAATATCGCCACAACCGGTGCCACGCACCTGTCACGCAAGGAAATGGCGAAACTGCGGGGGCGCCTGTTTATTGCGACCAGCGATATCATGCTCAATTATGATCTGCTGGACGTGCCGGACTTTTTCTGGGAGTTCCCGGAACTGGATGGTTACTACACCATGATTGCGGACTACCTCGAAGTCAGGCAGCGGGTGGACGTGTTAAGCAAAAAACTTGAAACCATCCATGACCTGTTCGAGATGATCGCCGATGAGCAAAAGCACAAACACTCGTCACTGCTGGAGTGGATAATTATCTGGCTGATCTTTTTCGAGATCGTGGTGTTCCTGGTGCATGATATTTTCAGGTGGTTGTAATCCAGGTCTCACACCCCATTCGCTGCATGGTTGGTGGCGCCGGGCGCGGCGCGTGAGACGGTTCGAGGGAAGGGCGTTGTTCCAGGGTAATCGGTTCCCGGGAGCGACGCTGCTTCGGCATCATCCCTGCAGGCCCGCGGGCGGGATCCGGCTGCCGAGGTCGTGCAGGAGCGAACTTTCAACTACCATCAGGATACCGGTTCCAAACAATGCATAGGAGGGTGGCCATGCTGGAGATCAAGGTAAACGGCCAGGAGCACGCGCTGGATATCGATCCGGAGACGCCGCTGCTCTGGGTCCTGCGCGATCACCTGCACCTGCACGGCACCAAGTACGGTTGCGGCACCGGCCTGTGCGGTTCCTGCACGGTACACCTCGACGACCGGGCGGTGCGTGCCTGCCTGGTGCCGGTCAGCGCGGTCAGTGGCAAGGCCGTCACCACCATCGAGGGACTGGGCACGGGCAGCCTAGCGGTACAGCAGGCCTGGCGCGAACTGGATGTGCCGCAGTGCGGCTACTGCCAGCCGGGCATGATCATGGCCAGCGTCGCCCTGCTGCGTGAAAAGCCGTCCCCCACCGATGCCGACATCGCCGCGGCGATCACCAATATCTGCCGCTGCGGCACCTACAACCGGGTACGCCAGGCCATCCTGGCCGCGGCCGGCAAGGGGGAGGCCTCCGATGCCTGAGTTCAAGCTGACCCGCCGCGCCTTCCTGATCCAGAGCGCCGTGGTCGGCGGCGGGCTGCTGGTCGGTTTTCACCTGCCCGCCGCGCGCAGCCTGCAGGCCGCCGAACCCGCGACCATTGCCTCCGGCGCGCAGCCGGTCGAGGTCAATGCCTGGATCATCATCCAGCCGGACGATAGCGTGCTGATCCGCGTCGCCCGTTCCGAGATGGGGCAGGGCATCTTCACCGCCCTGCCCATGCTGGTGGCGGAGGAACTGGGTTGTGACTGGAACCGGGTGCAGGCGGAATATGTCACGGCGGATACCAACCTCCGGCGCAACAACGTATTCGAGTCGATGAGCACCGGCGGCAGCCGCTCCATCCGCGGTTCCCAGGAGTACCTGCGCACGGCCGGTGCCGTGGCGCGCGAACTGCTGGTCGGCGCCGCGGCCCGGCGCTGGGGCGTGCCGGCCGGTGAATGCCGGGCCGAAAACAGCCTCATCACCCATACGCCCTCGGGCCGCACCCTGGGATTCGGCGCGGTGGCGGCCGAGGCGGCCTCCCTGCCGCCACCCGAGACCGTGTTCCTCAAGGATCCCGACGAATGGCAGCTGCTCGGCAAACCGGTCAGGCGTCTCGATGTGCCTGACAAGATTGCCGGCAAGCCGGTATTCGGTACCGACGTGGAAATCCCCGGCATGCTGCATGCCGCGATCCACGCCTGCCCGGTGTTCGGCGGCCGGCTGAAGGGGTTCGATGCCGCCGCGGTGGAGAAGCGCCCGGGCGTTGTGAAGGTGGTGGGGCTGGACGATGCCGTGGCGGTGGTGGCCGAGAGCTGGTGGCAGGCGCAGCAGGCACTGCTGGCCCTGCCGGTCACCTGGGACGAGGCGGGCAACGGCCAGGTGGACGATGCCGCGATCCGTTCGAACCTGGAAGCGGGGCTGGACGTGGACGATGCCGTTGTTGTGGCCGAACACGGCAAGCCGGTGGCCGCGTTCCAGGCAGCGGATCGGCAGGTCGAGGCGACCTTCTACGCGCCCTACCTGGCACACGCGACCATGGAACCCATGACCTGTACCGCGGCCCTGTACCCGGATGGCCGGGTCGAGGTGTGGGTGCCGACCCAGAATGCCACCGCCAGCCTGGAGGCGGCGGCGCGCACCGCCGGCGTGGACCCGCTCAAGGTCGAGGTGCACAACACCCAGCTCGGCGGCGGCTTCGGCCGCCGCGGTGCCAACCAGGATTTCACCATCCAGGCGGTGCAGATCGCCAGGGCGGTCGGCCGGCCGGTCAAGCTGATGTGGTCACGCGAGGAAGACATGCAGCATGACTTTTACCGGCCGGCGAGCATGGCCCGGCTGAAGGCGTCACTGAACGCTGAAGGCCGACTCACCGGCATGACGGTGCGCGTTTCGGCCCCTTCGATTTTGACCTCGCTGGGCATGAAGCAAGACGACGGGCATGACCCGATTGCCCTGGCCGGCTTCGCCGATACCTTCTATGCGATACCCAGCTTGCGTGCGGACTATGCC
>JAOTTU010000043.1 GCA_029864225.1 Gammaproteobacteria bacterium
GCGACGCTATCACTAAGCCTCTATGACCTCAGGGTGCGCAGCAGTGCCGCTGAAGTCACCCTGCTCGGCAGTGACGGCCGCATCGTCGCATCGAGTAGCGCCGACCTCACAGTTATCGTGCCCAGCCAACCGAGTGGTGAGATGCTGCAGGTGCTCCACGGCGGCAAGCACTATATCGGTCTCGACCCCGTCGGCGACTCCGGCCTGTATGCGCGCGCGCTGGTGCCGGTGCAGTCTTCAAGGCAGGACAGCGAGGTCTATACGCTGCAGGCGCTGTTCACGGTTTCGGAAAGAATGAGCCAGCTGGCCGATAGCGTCCAGTCGGCGTTTGCACATTACAATGAGCTTGCCTACCTGCGCACGCCGCTGAAGTTCAGCTACACACTGACACTGTCCATCGTACTCGTGCTGAGCCTGCTGGCCGCTATATGGACCGCGTTTTTCTCGGCGCGCAGGCTGGTCGCGCCGGTCAGGGATCTGGCCGAGGCGACACGCGCGGTGGCCGAGGGCGATTACAGCAAGCGTCTGCCGGTGGTCAGCAAGGATGAACTCGGTTTCCTGGCGCGTTCCTTTAATGACATGACGCGCCGCCTGTCCAGGGCGCGTGACACTGCCCGCAAGAGCCAGCACCAGGTGGAAAGTCAGCGCGCCTACCTCGAGGCGGTGCTGGCCAATCTGTCATCGGGCGTCATAGGTCTGGATTCCAATCTGGTTATTCGTGCCGTCAACAGTGCCGCCCAGCAGAATCTCGGGGTCGATATCAAGCCCTACCTGGGCAAGGCCCTTGTCGATGTCGGAGAAGACCATGCCTTCCTTGTCCCGCTCATCGAGGTGATTGCGAACAACTGTGGCAAGGACAAGCAGGCCTGGCAGGCCGAGATGTCGCTGTTTGGTGTCAACGGGCGTCAGATCCTGATTTGCCGGGGTACTTCGCTGAAGGGCGTGGGTTCTCGCCGCGGCAGCCAGGTCATCGTATTTGATGACGTCACCGCATTGATTCAGGCCCAGCGCGACTCGGCCTGGGGCGAGGTCGCACGGCGCCTGGCGCATGAGATAAAAAACCCGCTGACGCCAATCCAGCTTTCTGCCGAACGCCTGCGACGCCGTTATATCGATCATATGGATAAGGATGACGTTGAGGTGTTGGACCGCGCCACGCGCACCATCGTCAACCAGGTCGAGGCCATGAAGAAAATGGTCAACGCCTTCAGTGAGTATGCACGCGCTCCAAATATCAGCATGGAGCCGATCGATCTGAACAAGCTCGCCAGTGAGGTGCTGGACCTGTACCGCGGGAGTGCAATCAATGCTGCGATCAGGGCAGAGCTGGACTCGGTGTGCCCCGCTGTCGAGGGTGATGCTGGCCGCCTCAGGCAGCTATTGCATAATCTCATCAAGAATGCCCTGGAAGCGGTGAATGACCGGGATGATGCGCTGGTTTCCTTGACCACGCGCTGCGGCGGTGACGCCGATTCACGCTATGTCGAGGTCTGTGTTGACGATAACGGGCCCGGTTTCGAGGAGAAGGTGCTGGAGAATCTGTTCGAGCCCTATGTGTCGACCAAGCCCAGGGGCAGCGGGCTGGGGCTGGCGATCGTGAAGAAGATTATCGAGGAGCATGGTGGCATGATTGCGGCTGAGACCAGCCCCGAGGGTGGCGCGCGTATCCGCATTCGCCTGCTGGTCTCCAGAACAGCCGCCGCTGGAGACACGGGGGATGACACAGACATGAATGACAGAACACGATCGGCCCGCGATGCTGGGCTATAATGTGACACCTCGAGCCAGCAACGGTTGGCAGAATAACCCCGAATACCGCTAACAGTGAAAATCATAAAATGACGGCACGCCACATCCTGGTTGTTGATGATGAGCCGGATATCCGCGAGCTTGTGCGCGAGATCCTCGAGGACGAAGGCTACACGGTCAGCACCGCCGAAAGCGGCGAGGCCGCCCGCAAGGCGCGGCGTGCGCGGCGTCCGGACCTGATTCTCCTTGATATATGGATGGAGGATGTCGACGGGATCAGCCTGCTGCGCGAGTGGTCGGAGGGCGCTGACCTGCCCTGCCCGGTCATCATGATGTCGGGCCATGGCACGGTAGAGACCGCGGTCGAGGCGACCCGGCTGGGGGCCTATGACTTTATTGAAAAGCCTATCTCCCTGGCCAAGTTGCTGCTGACAATCGAGCGCGCCTTCGAGAGCGAAAAGCTGCACAGGGAAAATGTCGGCCTGCGGCGCCAGGTGCAGCTGGTGCTGGAACCGGTCGGCAGAAGCCCGGCGATGGAACAGCTCCGGGAACAGGCGCGGAAAATAGCCCAGCACACCAGCTGGGTGCTGATCGACGGCGAGCCGGGGACCGGCAAGGGTACATTTGCGCGCTATATCCACGAACAGAGCCAGCGTCGTGACGGCCCCTTTGTGGAGATAGCGGTCGGCTCCATCTCGGAGGTGAACTCGGCGGCCGAGCTGTTCGGTCATGAGGACGGTGAAAAGATTCATTATGGTCGCCTGGAACAGGCTAATGGGGGCACGCTGTGCATCAGCGATATTGCCGATATGGATATGCAGACGCAAACCCGGCTGCTCAGCGTCTTCCAGACAAATTCATTCACCCGCCTGGGCGGAGACGAGGATGTCGAGGTCGACCTGCGCTTGATTGCAACCACCCAGTGCAATCTCGAGGAGGAAGTGGCCGCGGGGCGGTTCCGCGACGATCTGTTTTATCACCTGAACGTGGTGCCGCTGCACATACCGGCATTGCGGAAGCATGCCGATGATGTGCATGACCTGCTGAATTTCTATATCGATTATTTCGTTAATAATGAAATGCTTGCCTACCGGCATTTCAGCGTGGCGGCACAGAACCGACTGCGCACCTACGAGTGGCCCGGCAATGTCCGCGAGCTCAAGAACCTGGTGCAGCGCCTGCTGATCCTGGGCTCGGGTGAGGAAATCGGGATAGACGAGATCGAGCAGTCCATCTCCAGGCTGGCGACGCCGTCCACTGGCCAGGGTACTGTGCCGCAGGCTTATGATCTGCCGTTGCGCGAGGCGCGTGAGCAGTTTGAAAAGAACTACCTGGAGCACCAGTTGAGTGCTGCGGGCGGCAGCGTGGGCAAACTGGCAAAGCGGGTCGGCATGGAGCGTACCCATCTGTACCGTAAACTGCGTGCGCTCGGCATTGACCACAAAAAGGGGGCAGAGTGATGGCAGGGACTGCGCCCTGCCCCGGCCTTCCTTTAGCGTGATTCCACAACCCGTTTATCATTCCAGCCAATGAAGATAATCATACTCGGTGCAGGCCAGGTCGGTTCATCCGTTGCTGCCAACCTGGCGAGTGAGGCCAACGACATTACCATCGTCGATGAGAATTCAGCGGTGCTGCAAGACTTGCAGGATCGCCTGGATATTCGCACGGTGACCGGCCATGCCTCCCATCCCGATACCCTGGCACAGGCAGGTGCCGATGATGCCGACCTGGTGCTGGCGGTTACCAGCAGCGACGAGACCAACATGATTGCCTGCCAGGTGGCCTACACCCTGTTTCACACGCCCACCAAGATCGCCCGGGTGCGCTCGCTGGAGTATCTCAACCATTCGCGGCTGTTCACCCAGGAGGCCCTGCCGGTGGACGTACTGATCAGCCCGGAACAGCTGGTCACGGATTATATCGAGCGCCTGATCGAGAACCCCGGCGCCCTGCAGGTACTCGACTTTGCCGGGGGCCGGGTACAGCTGGTCGCGGTCCGTGCATACCATGGCGGGCCGCTGGTGGGGCACGAACTGCGAACCCTGAAAGAGCACCTCCCGGGCGCCGATGCACGGGTTGCAGCAATCTTTCGCGGCGGCCGGCATATCGTGCCCACCGGTGACACGATCATCGAGGTCGATGATGAAGTCTTCTTTGTCGCCGCGCGCAAGCATATCCGCCGGGTGATGAGCGAACTGCGCAAACTGGACAAGCCGGTGAAGCGGGTGATGCTGGCGGGCGGTGGCAATATTGGCATGCGGCTTGCCTCGGCAATAGAACAGCGTTACCAGATCAAGATCATCGAACACAACGAAGAGCGTACCCGCCGCCTGTCGGAGACGCTCGATCGGTCCATTGTGTTGCTGGGCGATGCCGCCGACGAAGAGCTGCTGCTGGATGAGAACATCGAGAATACCGATGTGTTCTGCGCCCTGACCAACGATGAGGAGGCCAATATCCTCTCCGCGATGCTGGCCAAGCGCCTCGGGGCGCGCAAGGTCATGTCGCTGATCAACCGGGCCTCCTACGTCGACCTGGTGCAGAGCCAGACTATCGATATTGCCATTTCTCCCCAGCAGGCCACTATCGGCAGCCTGTTGACGCATGTGCGTCGTGGCGACGTCGTGGTGGTTCATTCGCTGCGGCGCGGTGCAGCCGAGGCAATCGAGGCCGTCGCCCACGGCGACCGGGACAGTTCCAAAGTCGTCGGCCGGGCCATCGAGGAGATCAAGCTGCCGCGTGGCACCACCATCGGTGCCATCGTGCGCGGCGAAGAGGTAATCATTGCGCACCATGACACCGTCATCGAATCCGATGACCACGTCATCCTGTTCCTGTCCAACAAGAAATGTATCCAGGATGTGGAGCGCCTGTTCCAGGTAGGCGTTACCTTCTTTTGAGTTACCCGGTGCTGCGTCGGTACTATTAAGTCATGCACTTTTTATCAATCCAACGACTGCTGGGTCTGATGCTCATGTTGTTCAGTGCGGCATTGCTGCCCCCGGTCGTGGTCTCATGGCTCTATCACGACGGTGAGATGCAGGTGTTTCTCACCGGCGCGGCCGCGGTGTTCGGGCTTGGGTTGCTGTGCTGGCTGCCGGCCCAGGGCTCCAGGGAGGAGCTGCGCGTCCGCGACGGGTTCCTGGTGGTGGTGATGTTCTGGCTGGTGCTGGGGCTGGCAGGTGCATTGCCTCTGGCGCTGTCCGAGCGGCCCGTCATGTCGATTACCGACGCGGTTTTCGAGTCGATTTCCGGACTGACGACTACCGGCGCCACGGTAATCACCGGGCTGGACAAGCTGCCCGCCTCGATCCTGTTCTACCGCCAGCAGCTGCAATGGCTGGGGGGAATGGGGATCATCGTCCTGGCAGTGGCCATCATGCCGATGCTGGGCGTTGGCGGCATGCAGCTGTACCGTGCGGAAACCCCTGGCCCGCTGAAGGATACCAAGCTTACGCCACGCATTACCGAGACCGCCAAGGCGCTCTGGTATATCTATCTGGGATTGACCATCGTCTGCGGGGGGTGTTACTGGCTGGCAGGCATGAGCGCCTTCGATGCTATCGGGCACAGCTTTTCGACCGTCGCCATTGGCGGGTTCTCGACCCATGACCTGAGTATCGGCTATTTCAAAAGCTCGACCATCGAGATGATTGCCGTCGTATTCATGCTGCTCGCGGGCATGAATTATGCCTTGCACTTTCTGTCCTGGCGGTCGTTGAGCCTGAAGCCCTATATCAAGGACACGGAGGTCAAGGCCTATCTCGGCGTGATCGCCATGCTGATCGCCATCACCGTGGTCTACCTCTACTACACCCACACCTTTGTTTATTTTTCGGAGGCCCTGCACCAGGGCCTGTTCCAGGCAGTGTCCATTGCCACCACAACCGGCTTCACCACCTCCGAATATTACGAGTGGCCCGGTTTCCTGCCGGTGCTGCTGCTGTTCGCAAGCTTTATCGGGGGTTGTACCGGCTCGACCGGTGGCGGCATGAAGGTGATCCGTTTCGTGTTACTGATCAAGCAGGGCCGGCGCGAACTCATGCGGCTGGTGCATCCCAATGCGCAGATGCCGGTCAAGGTCGGCCACAAACCCATGCCGGACCGCGTGGTGAATGCCGTGTGGGGGTTCTTCGCCGCCTACGTTGGCAGCTTTGTCACCATCATGCTGTTCCTGATGGCCACCGGCCTGGACCAGGTCACGGCTTTTTCGGCCGTCGCCGCGTGCATGAACAATCTGGGCCCGGGGCTTGGCAACGTGGGCGGCAATTATGTCGAGATCAATGATCCGGCGAAATGGGCGCTCAGTTTTGCCATGCTGCTTGGCAGGCTCGAGGTCTTTACCCTGTTGATACTCTTTACCCGTACGTTCTGGCGCCGCTGAATGGGAATGATCGAAAACCTCCAGGCCCTGCTGGCCAACGGCCAGGACAATGCCTTGCTGCGCTTCAGCCTGGGCAGTGCACTGCTCAAGCGCGGGGATGCCGAGCAGGCCGTCGAACATCTTGCACAGGCGGTCAGGCAGGACCCGGAATACTCGGCCGCCTGGAAGGTTTATGGCAAGGCCCTGCAGGCACTGGGAGAGCCGGCAGAGGCCATCCACGCCTACGCAAGCGGTATCGCAGCGGCCGAGCGCAAGGGCGACAAGCAGGCGGCGAAAGAAATGCAGGTGTTTCTCAGGCGCCTGCAGAAAGCGGCCGGCAGCTAGGCGTGTCATTGTGCTTCAGTAGAGGGGTGCCTCGCCCTCCGGCCTTGTCTTGAAGCGCCGGTAGCCCCACTGATACTGCGCGGGACATTCCCTGATCAGGCCCTCGACGCACCGGTTCATGGCGGCCGTCGCTGCGGCGGCATCATCCAAATAGATCTCCTCCGATGCCGGTCGAAAATGCAGGTGGTAGCCTCGCCCCCAGGACAGTCGTTCGCACCAAACAAAGACAATGGGCGCGTCGCTCTTTTTTGCCAGGCGGGTGAGGAACACCATGGTGTAGGCAGGTATACCGAAAAACGGGGCGAAGGTCCCGTTGCCGGTATGCGGTTCCTGGTCGGGCAGCATGGCCACGGCACCCCCTTGTCCCAGTTCCCGGTAAAGCGCACGGATGCCGCCGGGCGTGGTCGGCACGTAGTTGGCGCCTACGCGGCTGCGTGCCTTGCGCACCAGATCCTCCAGTTCGGGGATGCGCAACGGTCGGTAGAGACAGGTTATGTTGTAGTGGGCGGCACAATACAGGCCGGTTGCTTCCCAGGCGCCGAGGTGGGGCGTGGCCAGGATCACGCCGCCGCCGGTGCGCATGGCCGCTTCAACCAGGCTGTTGCCATCAGTCTTGCGGATGAGTTTCAGTGCCCTGGACCCCGGGCGGATCCAGAGTGCACTGGTTTCGATGACCGTCTTGCCGGTCTCGATCAGGCTTTTGTGCAGCAGCCGGTGTTGCCGGCGCGGGGACCATTGCGGGTAACACAGGCCGATATTGATGGCCGCATCATGGCGGGTTCGGTTTGGTATCAGTATCAGGCCCCAGCCGACGAGTACACCCAGGCCGTGGATGACCGGTAGCGGTAGCCAGGCACAGACGGTCAGAATGGTTTTTATCAGCAACAGGCGCATTTTATGAATTATTAGTTCTCTATTCCCACATTAATCATATTATTTTGTGTATATAATCAATAATATCCATAAATTAAAAATAATATTTAAAGTGGTAAATATATTTATTATTCTGGGATATTATCTAGCATCAGTGGGGACATAGCCGATAAAAGGCTCTTGAACAGGTATTTATTGTCGGCCTCCTCCCGTGCCAGCAGCTGTTTCATGTGCGCACGCCGGGTTGGCATGCGGAAACAGGCGGGGCAATTGTCCCCGATGACCGGCAGCCCGGCCTGGCGGGCGAAGTCGCGCGTCTGGCGCTCGCGTACATAGACCAGCGGACGAATCACCCGCAAGTCTCCTGCATCGATTCGATAGTGTGCCTTCATGGTGCGGAGCTGGCCGGCATGAAAGGCCGACATCAGGAAGCTTTCAGCGAGGTCATCCAGGTGTTGTGCGAGTGCCAGGACCGTGTAACCCTCACGGCGCGCGACGCTGTACATGACCCCGCGCTTCATGCGTGCACACCAGCTGCAGTAGGAGTCCTTCTGCATATGTTCCAGGGCACGCTCCATGATGGGCTGTGCTTCATAATAATAGGGTACCGACAGGCTGGCGAGGTAGGGGCCCAGGGGTGAGAGGTCAAAATCCTCTACCATGGGATCGACCGTGATCACTCCAATCTCGTAGCGAATCGGCGAATAGCGCTGCAGGCACAGGAGTACATGCAGCAGCGTCAGTGAGTCTTTGCCGCCGGAGAGCCCCAGCAGGATGCGATCGCCACTGCGAATCATGTCATAGTCGGCAATGGCGCGCCCGACGTGGCGCAGCAGGGACTTGGGTGGCGTGCTGTTCATGGCCCCACAGTACCGAAGTCAGCCAAATCATGACAAGCCGTGAGGGCTGTGGTTTATACTGCAAGTACCATCCCGGGCGGCATGCCGGTGGGAATGACCAGGACAAGGGGGCGGGTGCTATGACAGTCGAAGTTCAATCAATCAGTCCGACGCAGGCGTGGGAGCTGATCGAGCGTGAACCCCGGGCCGTACTGATCGATGTGCGCTCGAGCATGGAATTTCTGTTTGTTGGCCATCCCCGGGGCAGTGTACACGTGGCCTGGATCGATGCCCCGGAATGGACTGTCAACCCGCATTTTGTTACCGAGGTACGCCAGGTCATGCTGGGTGGCATCGGCCTGGAGGAGCACGACAGGGATGCCCCTGTGGTGCTGATCTGCCGCAGCGGTAAACGTTCACTGGAGGCTGGCAAGCTATTGATTGAAAACGGTTTCAATGTGGTCTACAACATCGACGAAGGCTTCGAGGGGGAGCTGAATGAGCACCACCATCGCAGTAGCACGGGGGGCTGGCGTTACCACGGACTGCCCTGGGAGCAGTGCTAGGGGCTAAATTGACCATTGCAAAATAGTAAAATATAATTATCTGCTCATATTTATTGAAAATGCCATGTATTCATATGATGTTGTGCCACCTAATTCTAATGAACAGGCGCAACATCAAGAGGTCTATCCTTTAAAACAACTCTAGAAACTCATCCAGATTTATTTTAAAGGTTTTGAGAACTTCCACGGTGGCTGGTCACCCTGGGAGCAATTGCGAGGAGAATAACTATGTCAACGACTGCCGAAGGTATGCAGGATAGTGCACAGCTGGATGCGTGGCTTGATAAGAAGCTGGATGAGCTGTTACCCAAGAAACTGGAAGAAATCGATGCAGCCAGAACGCCGAGCATGTCGATTATCGCCACCAAGGGCACCCTGGACTGGGCCTACCCGCCCTTCATCCTGGCATCAACTGCCGCTGCAATCGGCTGGGATGTAGAGATCTTTTTCACCTTCTACGGCCTGCTGCTGTTGAAGAAGGAGGTGACCGCCGATGTCAGTCCGCTGGGCAATCCGGCGATGCCAATGAAGATGCCGTTTGGTCCGAAGTGGTTTCAGGACTATGAATGGCCCATGCCGAACCTGATCATGGCCGGTATTCCCGGATTCGAGAAGGTGGCCACTGGGCTGATGAAGAAGACCTTCAAGAACAAGGGCGTGGCCTCGATTGAAGAACTGCGCGAGTTGTGCCTCGAGGCGGATGTCAAGATGGTTGCCTGCCAGATGACGGTTGATGTGTTCGGCTTCGACAGCAATGATTTCATCCCCGAGGTCACGGACTACGTCGGCGCGGTTTCATTCCTGCCGGTGGCACAGAAGTCCGATGTCTGCCTGTTTATCTGATCGATAGCAGCCGGCAACTGTAATACCCGGAGGGCGTGCCTGGCACGCCCTTTTTATTGCCTGCAGCCAAGCATCCTTCCCGGTGGATATTCGCGCGGGTCCCCCAGCGAGACTTGTACATGGCCCAGGCCAGCCTCTCGACCGGTTCCCGGTCTCACCTTCTCCTGTACATCGTCGTGAGGGGTATGAATGAGGTAAGCTTCGCCGATGCGCCAGCTATACACGCCAATCGAGCCCTATCAGACCCACACTTTGACGGTCAGCGAAGGCCATCGCCTATACGTGGAAGAGTGCGGGCGCCCGGACGGGCTGCCGGTGGTTTTCGTCCATGGCGGCCCCGGTTCGGGCTGCGAGCCCTGGCACCGGCAGTTCTTCAACCCCAAGATGTATCGCATTATCCTGTTTGACCAGCGCGGCTGCGGGCGCTCGGTTCCGCATGCCGAGCTGGCGGGGAACACCACAGGGAACCTGGTCGTGGACATGGAGACGATCCGCAGGGCACTCGGTGTCGAACGCTGGGTTGTGTTCGGTGGTTCATGGGGTTCAACACTGGGACTGGTCTATGCCGAGACCCATCCCGAGCGTGTGCTGGGCCTGATCCTGCGCGGCATCTTTCTGTGCCGGCCCCGGGACATCCACTGGTTCTACCAGGACGGCGCCTCTTATCTGCTGCCCGATTACTGGGAAGACTACCTTCAGACGATTCCACTGGAAGAGCAGGATGGCCTGGTGGCCGCCTATTACCGGCGCCTGACCGGGGACGATGATCTGGTGCGAATGGCGGCCGCCAAGGCCTGGTCCTTGTGGGAGGGGCGGGCCTCGACCCTGCTGCCCAAGGCGTCCGTGATAGACCACTTTGCCAACCCGCACACGGCGTTGAGCCTGGCGCGTATCGAATGCCATTATTTTATGAATGACAGTTTTCTCGAGCCGGACCAGATCCTGAACAATGCGGAGAAGTTGCAGGGGATACCCGGTGTCATTGTTCATGGGCGCTATGACGTGGTGTGCCCCGTCGAGCAGGCGTGGGCCTTGCACCGGGCATGGCCGGAATCGTACCTGCAGATCATCCCGGATGCCGGCCATTCCGCTACCGAGCCGGGTATCGTTGACGCCCTGATGGCGGCGACCAACCAGTTTGCCCTGCGTTACCGGTGATCGGTCTGTTGCAACGCGTGCAATCGGCCGCCGTGTCGGTGGCGGGAAAGCGTATTGCCGCGATCGGGCCGGGACTGCTGGTGCTGGTCGGTGTGCAGCGCGGTGACAGTCGGCACGAAGCGCGACGCCTGCTGGAGCGATTGCTGGGCTACCGGGTGTTCCCGGATGCCGATGGCAGGATGAACCTGTGTGTACAGGACAGCGGTGGCGGCCTGTTGCTGGTGCCGCAGTTTACCCTTGCCGCGGACACCCGCCGGGGCATGCGCCCCAGCTTTACCCCGGCGGCCGATTCGGCGACCGGTGAGCAGCTGTTCACGCAACTGGTCGCCATGGCGGAGCAGCGGCATAGCCCGGTTTGTTGTGGCCGCTTTGGAGCCGATATGCAGGTGTCGCTCGTCAATGACGGTCCGGTGACCTTCTGGCTGGAGGTTGGACCACCCGCCTGACGGGCTCACTTGCGCCATCATAATTATCTGTATAGCCAGCAAATTAACCCCTGCCGATGTGTGGCTAGCGGTTCTCTCCGCTGCGGTTTTTCGATACGATTGCAGAAGGTGCAAGTTTTTAACGATTTTAAGGACGTGGTGGGCAGCTATGGCGCAGCGTGAGGCAGCAGTCAGTCGGGAGACCCTCGAGACCCGGATCAAGGTGTCTCTGAACCTTGACGGGCAGGGTAAGGCTTCGTTTGACACCGGCCTGCCGTTCCTGGAGCACATGCTCAACCAGGTCGCGCGCCATGGCCTGATCGATCTCGACATTCAGGCAAGTGGCGACCTGCACATCGATGCACACCACACAGTCGAGGACATTGGTATCACCGTGGGTCAGGCTATGACACAGGCGCTGGCCGATAAGCGCGGTATTCGTCGTTATGGGCATGCCTATGTGCCGCTGGACGAGGCGCTATCGCGGGTGGTCATCGATTTCTCAGGGCGTCCGGGCCTGGAATACCATGTTGTCTACCCGCGTGCACGCGTGGGCGAGTTCGATGTCGACCTGTTGCACGAATTCTTCCAGGGTTTTGTCAATCATGCCCAGGTAACCCTGCACATCGATAGCCTGCGCGGCGATAACTCGCATCATATCGCGGAGACCATCTTCAAGGCCTTCGGGCGTGCCATGCGCATGGCGCTTGAGACCGATCCTGCGCTCGGGGATATTCTGCCTTCAACCAAAGGGAGTTTGTGACCGATCCAGGACTTCAGGGCAGCGACTGCCCGGTTTTTGGCGCGTTTTCCTGATTATGGCTTCCATCGCAATTATCGATTACGGCATGGGGAATCTGCACTCCATGGCCAAGGCATTTGAGCACGTCGCCGGCAAGGACCGTGTACTGGTTACCAGTGACCATGCCACGATCCGGGCGGCTGATCGCGTGGTCTTTCCCGGTGTGGGCGCCATCCGCGACTGCATGGCGGAATTGCTGCGTTCCGGACTGGACCAGGTGATCCTTGAGACGGCCCGCTCAAAGCCGATGCTGGGCGTGTGTCTGGGTATGCAGGCGCTGCTGGATACCAGCGAGGAGAATCAGGGTACCGACTGTTTGGGCATCATTCCCGGTCGGGTGCTGCGTTTCCCCGCGGACCTCAGTGATGCGGGCAGTGACGTGCGCCTCAAGATCCCGCACATGGGCTGGAATCAGGTGGAACAGACGCGGGCGCACCCACTGTGGCGGGGCATTCTGAGCGGCAGCCGTTTCTACTTCGTGCACAGCTACTACACAGCGCCGCGGGTGGATGCCGATGTGGCGGCCACCACACCCTACGGGATTGATTTCGCGTCCGTTATCGCGCGTGATAATGTGTTTGCAGTGCAGTTTCACCCGGAGAAAAGCCAGCATGAAGGCCTGGCCCTATTGTCTAATTTTATCGGTTGGGACGGAGAATCTTGAGCCATGTTGCTGATACCAGCGATTGATCTGAAGGATGGCAAGTGTGTCCGGCTGCGCCAGGGCAGGATGGAAGACGAGACCGTGTTCGGCGACGATCCGGTGGAAGTCGCCCGGCGCTGGGTCGATGCGGGTGCGCGCCGCCTGCACATGGTGGACCTGAACGGCGCCTTTGCCGGTAAACCCGTCAATGCCGCTGTCATCAAGGCGGTCGCCGAGGCCTTTCCGGACCTGCCGATCCAGGTGGGTGGCGGCATCCGTGACGAGGATACCGTGCAGGCCTATCTCGATGCCGGTGTGCAGTACGCCATCATCGGGACCAAGGCGGTGAGTGCGCCGCATTTCGTCAACGACCTGTGCCTGGAGTTCCCCGGTCATATCATCGTCGGGCTGGATGCAAAGGACGGCAAGGTGGCGATCGATGGCTGGTCCAAGCTGTCCCATCATTCGGCCATCGACATGGCGCAGCGCTTTGAACACGACGGGGTCGAGGCCATCGTCTTCACCGACATCGGTCGTGACGGCATGATGAGTGGTGTGAACGTGGATTCAACCGTTGAGCTTGCCCGGGCCATCCATATCCCGGTGATTGCCTCGGGCGGGATCACCAATATCGATGACATCCGTGCCCTGTGTGAGGTGGCGGATGAAGGCATCATGGGTGCCATTACCGGTCGCGCGCTTTACGAAGGAACTCTGGACCTGGCCGAGGCCCAGCAGCTCGCGGACGAGCTGTGCGCGACCGAGTGACGGGTTGACTGCCATGGGCCTTGCCAAACGGATTATTCCCTGTCTCGATGTCGATGCCGGACGTGTCGTCAAAGGTATCCAGTTCGTCGATATCCGCGATGCCGGTGACCCCGTGGAGGTGGCGCGCCGCTACGACGAAGAGGGCGCCGATGAAATCACTTTCCTCGATATCACGGCCAGTTCCGACCAGCGCGAGACCATGGTGCACGTGGTCGAGCAGGTGGCCGGAGAGGTGTTTATACCCTTGACAGTGGGTGGCGGCATCCGCGAGGTTGCCGATATCCGCCGCATGTTGAATGCCGGGGCCGACAAGGTCGGCATCAATACTGCGGCCGTGTTCACCCCCGAGTTTGTGCGCGAGGCCGCCGAGCGTTTCGGTTCGCAGTGCATCGTGGTGGCCATCGATGCCAAGCAGGTCAGCGCAGCAGATGAACCGCTACGCTGGGAGATATATACCCACGGCGGACGCAAGCCGACCGGGATCAACGCTATCGAGTGGGCGCAGCGCATGGTGGACTACGGCGCGGGCGAGATTCTCCTCACCAGCATGGATCGGGACGGTACCCGCGACGGTTTTGATCTTGCCCTGACCCGTTCTATCAGTGAGGCTGTCAATGTGCCGGTCATTGCCTCGGGCGGTGTGGGAAATCTCGATCACCTGGTAGACGGGATCATCGAAGGCAAGGCCGATGCGGTGCTGGCTGCCAGTATCTTCCATTTCGGTGAATACACCGTGGGCGATGCCAAGCGCCATATGGCCGCGCACGGTATCGAGGTGAGGTTGTAGCATACGAAATATTTTCACCGCAGAGACGCGGAGAGCGCAGAGCAAAACGTAATCC